>JBCCLN010000001.1:0-78751 GCA_039026865.1 Bacteroidota bacterium
GACATCATCGACGACCTCAGCTACACCTATGAGGGCAATCAGCTGCGCCAGGTGAGTGACTCCGCAGGAACGGCAGGGTTTAAGGATGGGAACAACGCAGGCGATGACTATGCCTACGATGCCAATGGCAACATGACCCGGGACTTGAACAAGGGTATCACCAGGATCGAGTATAACCATCTGAACCTGCCCACGCGGGTAGATTGGGAAGCAGGACGCTACCAGCTCACCACCTATGATGCCAACGGGATCAAGCTCCAAAAGCGGGACTACAAAGCAGATACACTCCACAAGACCATTGATTACGTTGGAGAGTTCGTGTACGTGACCGAGGGATCTGGACAGACAAAGCTCAAGCAGATCAGCCACGACGAAGGGCGTGTGGTGCCGCTGGACGATGGATCGTTCAGCTATGAGTATCACCTCAAAGACCATCTCGGGAATGTAAGAGTGACATTTAGCACCACACCAGAGAATTACGAGATGATCGAGACTTTTGAGAGTGGTGAGGATAATGGTTTTCAAGACTTACAACGCTTCACCAATAGCAACGCAAACACTACCTCAGGCGGTAATGAAGTAGCTCGACTTCAAAGCGGTGACACAGGCGGAATGATCTTCCTCTCAATGAATAAAGGTGACACAGTGAACTTGACTGTAAATGCGAACTATGAGAGTACGCCGAGTAATAACAACTTTTTAGGCACGGGATACAATGCCTTGTTTAGCTCCTTTGATGCGGTGTATGGAAGCGGGATCGAGAACGGAGTGACAAGCTCATCCAGTGTCTTTGATGATGCTTTATCGGGGATTGATATGTCAGATAAAGGAAACAGCAGTACAGCTCCTAGAGCGTTCCTAAACTACATCCGCTTTGATAAGGATATGAACTATGTAAGTGCAGGGTTCTTACAGATCAGCACAGCAGCTCAGGGAATCGGAGTACATGAAACGATCTCTTTAAATGATATTATTGCTGATAGAGAGGGTTACATCTTGGCTTATCTCAGTAATGAAAATGCAGCGGCTGTCAACGTCCATTTTGATGACTTTACGGTATATCACGGGAAAACGAATGTGGTATTTACATCTGACTACTATCCTTTCGGATATGGGTTTAATGAGTATAATAGAACTGCGAGCGTACCACAGAACTTTAGATTTAACAGCTTTGAACTAGATGAAAATACAGGCTGGTATGATTACTTAGCTCGACAGTACGACCCACTAATTGGACGCTTCACAAGTGTTGATCCAGCGGCTGATCTAATGAGAAGACATTCACCTTATAACTATGCGTTTGACAATCCGATCCGGTTCATTGATCCTGATGGAATGATGCCTGATGAGATAATAGATGGTTCTGCAGCTGGAGGTGGTTCTACCAGTAGAACTATCACTTCTGCGGGAAATACAGACTACATTGATGAAGTTACAACCAGTACAACTACAACTAGATCAGTGGTTGATTCTTCAGATCCAGACTATCAAGCTGCATTAGAGCAAAGTGGCATTGATCCATCTAATTTAAGTGGTGAAGCATGGGTAACTCAAACCACCACAACCACTACAACATCTGGAACAGTTTTAGAATATGATGACAGTGGTAACTTGATTAGTGAAAACACTACTGATTTTACTTTGACAGAGTCTCAAAAAAGTGTTACATTCAAGGATACGAATGGTGGAGATGGAGGTGGAGCTATAATTAATAAAGAGGCAAATGTAACTTATGATCAAAATGCTAGTCCTTCTGATGCTGTTTCAGCGAAAATAAATGATGCGGTTAGTTATAGGTCTGCTAACGGTGTATCTGTTACTAACGGGCAAGACAATGCATCCGCAATAGCAAGACAGCAAAATGCGATAAATAACATAGATAAATATTCTCCTGCTGCAGGTGCATTAGTTTTAAGGTACGCAAGTCTAGGAAGTCTTGCATTTAGTGCCGCAACTTATGGCGTTACAAAATCATTAGAAAGAGGATTGCAATTCTTAAAAAGCGACGGTGCTCCGTGCAATAACTGTACAAAAACATTCAAATGACACTTAAGCTGAGAAGGAACATATTGTCCTACTTATCATATGCGGTATTGATATCACTCTTTTGTAATGCTATTACCAAGATCAACTTTGAATCACTCGAGATAATAGATTTCGTAAACATTTTTGGATTAGTATTCATTTTTGCATCCTTAATATGGATTTTGATTCATCATAATTTTATAGTCATTGACCATAAACAGATTACTATTTACAAGGATTTTTTTAGAATTACGAGAATTGCGATTGCGGATATTGATAAAGTCGAAGAATCAGTAGGCATTGTTTCAAATACCAACTTTCATTTAAAGAATGGTAAAAAGGAAAAGTTTACCAACTCAAATTTGAAAAGCAAAGATTTGGTTGCAATGGCTGATTTTTTATCAAAAATGAAAGTAATCAATGTTGAAAGTTAAGATTATCTGTTTAATCTTTTTAACCCCAATCTTAGGGGTTTGTCAAAAGTCTTTCAATAGTCCTGACTATTCATTTAAAAGCCCATCAGACTTCACTTTCAGCAGAGATAATTTTATAGATGGGTTTGTGGATATATTGACCGTGATTGACGATGATTCGACTGAAAATGTCAAGTACCTAATTTATTTGCATAAAATAAATATTGGATCAAAAATAGATGCCAGTTACTTAGTTGAGAATCCAACTCAATATACATCTGATCTTAATTGTACTGTTTTGACGAGCAAAGGAGTGTCCTATAATGGATATGATGGATTAGAACTCGAAGTAAAATTTGATAATTCCGATGAAGTTGTTGGGTATGTTTTTATGACTGCATACAACTCTACTCTTCGAAGAATAATATTTATGGTTCCTAATGAAGAATACTACGAGAAATACTTTTCAGATATTCAAAGCACCTTAAATAATCTGGAATTGAAATAGATATTACTAAGACTAAAACCCCAATCGGTTCATCTGATTGGGGTTTTATTATCCTCAATATCTACCGCTTGTGTAAATCCTATTTCTCCATTTTTCTACTCTTTCCCCCCTTCCTTCTTTCCCTTCCAGTGGTCTAGCCCCCTATTAATCGGACTTTATAAAATTGGATATTACTAAACTACCATTTTTGATTGAATTTTATAATCGCAAAGGACGACTAATGGTGATCTGTAATAGCCACTATTTAATCTGACAACAGGATTAACGGACACTTAGAAAAGTACAATTTCCAGAATCTTGTACGATAAGACTGTCAGTTCATCCAACTCAACCTCAATAGCTAAATTAATCTTACGATCCTTCACACCCAAATCATCCTAAAAAATCTCCACCCTATGGGTAGTATTTTTCAGGTTCCCAATTTGTGTGCTTGAATCTTTAGATTAAAAGAGCATTGTTGTTAGTTTCCCGCGAAAAAAATCGTGCTATTTTTTCGGGCAGCATTTTCACTTTGGCTAAATGCTTGTTGTCTAAGAATGTCCTCATAGGGGTTTTTCCAAAACAGTATTTTCCTTGATGCGTTCGATTGAGGTTGTATTCATCAATCCACTTATCAAGGTCTTTTTGTAGCTCCTCAAGGCTGTTCTTAAATGGTGAAGATGTTGTTGCAGGAGCAGTTGTAGATATCACAGTTGCAACAGGTGGAGCAGGAGGTGTTCTAATTGCTGCGGCTGCGGCTGGTGGGGCTCTTGGATCGGCAGCTGGTGATGTCACTGGCCAAGTAACCGAAAACCTCATAGATGGTCAAAGTGTTGGAGATGCTGTTACTAATGTTAGTTTTGAAAATACTGGAAAAAAAGCTTGGTCAGCAATGTCTAAAAATATTACAACTACTGCAACTACACTTAATAAAATGGGAGCAAGTGCTTCTACAACCCAGGGCGCAGTAGATAATATTACAAAAGGAATGGGTGAAGTGGGTAAAAATACCGTCAATAATGTTGCGAAAGCCTCGGCAGCAGCTACGGTAGTAACAGAAGGGGCTGTTAAAACCACTGAAATAGTTCAATCAGAACTAGATAAGCAACAATGAGAAGAGTAATAAGAGTTGGTTTAATATTAAACTATCTTTTTTGGGGTGGGATGTTTGCCTATGCTTTTGCTCTTTTTGTAGCTTATAACGGTATTTTTGAGGTTTTTGAGTTTAACTGTAAGTATGCTGATGAGTTTAGTGTCTCTTTAAAAGAGAATAAGAAGAGCTATTATGTTAGATATTCTTACATTGATAACTCAAAGATTTTTTCAAACAAAGAAGGTATCTCCAAGGACATTTATGATCAGCAAATTGGAGATGTTGAGAATCTTGAAATTTGCTACAATAGAACTTTTCCTACTCTCAGCTATCTCAAAGGAAAGAATCTGGCACTCAGAAGAAGTAAAGTTGGAATGGTAGTTTCATCTATATTTTTGACCCTATTTGTCTTGATTGATTTGTTCTCCGATAAAGAAAAGTGGGCGAACAGGTACGAAAAGGTTTTTGGAATACAGAAATGATCAAGACCCTGCTACAGCAAATGTACGGTGCTATTCCAATACTTCTTATGGTCTCAAGTTTATCGATTTCCTTAAATACGCTTTCCAAACCAATTCTTCCGGGATCTGCTTTCAGCTCATGCAAAGTAACCGCTTTATTGAATCAATCTCTTAAGTAGTGTCTGTAAGAAAAGGATGAAAAGTGATTTTTTCACCTTAAGAGGCCCGAATTTATGCTGTTGTTGGACCTGAATCTAAATCAAGAAAACATACCGTCCCCAAAAGTGTGTCCCCAAAAATATGGAAATAAGGTTTCCCACAGGATAACTTCATGATTAATGACAACAGGGTCAATCGCCGTAAGTGAACGACTAGTTGGGAGATTCCGAGAAAGACCACCGACTATGCAGGAAACTTTATCTATGAAATGAAACAAAAGTTTAGCAGAACGGAGTTCATTAATTAACATATGAAAAATTGGCTAAGTGATTTTGTAAGTCTGTTTATTGGGGTACCAAAAGACAAAGAAGCTCATAATTGGATAACAATTCTTTCTACTCTTATTTTTGTAGCTCTCATCTGCACCGTTTTTTCCATGGTATTTTAATTTATACATATAGGTTTACTAAAAAAATTAGTAATTTTTCGCTTCACTTCAAATGTCATTTTCAAAAATGACAAGGGGCAATAATAAAAATTTAGATGAAATTTTACGCTCTATATGAAAAAGTAGGACAAAATGGATACTACATCACTTTTGATCCTGTACAAAACAAATATAAGCGATGTAAAAGTAAAGACGATCTAAAGATTTGGGATGTGCTGGATGAAGAAATGATCCCCTATATCGTTGAAGAAACAGATTTCAGAATGATGCATGCCTTTGAAAAGGTTGAAGAGTTAAAGGTTTTCAAATCAAAATATGAATTCAAACTTCTTGACGATATAACCTTGGAGCAATTGGAAAAGAATTGGAAAAGCGCTCAGAAACTTGATCCCAAAATACAAATTAAATAATGGCTATTACAAATTTATCTGCCTTAATATCCAGGGGTTGGGTCATAAGCCAACTCATCTTTTTTCGATTGATTTCACTACTTTTAATCATAGGTTCTACTTTTTTGGTTTTAATTTCCGCATGTTAATGAATTAGTAGAACCCTCTTAAATTCCAACTAAGTTTGATACGATATCAAGCGTTTCGTATCGCTGCTTTTTTTGTGTTAAAAGTGTTTTTAGATAAGGCACATTTATATACGAAACTTTTAGATCGTTCATTACTGCCCACTCAACTATCAGCGCATTTTGTTTATAGACACCGCCTTCAAGCTGCCATGTTTGATAAATTTAAATAAGATAAAATCTTATTTTTGTCCGTTTGCTCATGGCTTGAAATCTAGTTGTTTGCGTTGTTACCCATTCTGTTTTTTTAAAATTATGAAATTGCGTTTTGTGGCTTCATAATTCCGAATTTTTAATGGTAGTAATTAAGTAATTCGCTCGTGATTCAGGTACACCATTAAGCGGCGTACTAATATTTAAGTATCTAATCTCGACCTGCAAGCCATTTATTCAGGCATTACTTAATATGCCTGTAGGCTTCTCGTTTTTCAAGCATTTCAAGGCGTTTGAAATGTTCCTCCAGCACCCAGTAGATTTCACCTGTTTCATAATCAACGTATTTAACGTAACATTGACCCTGTTGAGAAAGCTTGTAAAGATATTGCTCTATTGTTTCTTTTTTATGATATGCTGCTAGTAGCATATCTTCATCTGGAATCGCTATGGCTGTAACAGCTACCCCTGACTTCATTTGCTTCCCGAATAATTGCTGATTGTCTCGTTTTTTGATACATTGTTCTGCTTTCAATATTTCTATTTGGTCAGCCCAATAAGCCTGGAATAATGCCTTGATTAAAAACCCTGGAAAATTTCCTATTCGCTTTCTCTTTTGAATTTCATTTTGTTCTAGCCGTTTCTTGTATTCAAGCTTTGCAATAGCAATAGTATGTAGTACATAGAAGGGGCTCCACAGGTATTTTTTACCATCTTTCTCCAATGTTTGGTTTACGTGTATTAGCTTACGAATATGATAGATCGTATCTATATCTACCCCATTTTTAGCAAGCTCTATTTCATATTCAAACCTAAGATTCAATCGGTTTCTTTCCCGATTCATTTTATCTGAATCAAACAGTAATTCGATTTCTTTGACCACCGCTCCTTTCTTAATTCGTTTGTGTTTGAATTGACACCAAGTGCCTTTTAGTTCCGACTCTATTTTTCCTAATAACACGAAAAAACATTTATTCGACATAGTTACACAACCAATGGCCATCTTCAGTGCTTTAAGTTCATATTTAATTGTTCCTCTTGCCCATTGATGCCGACGAATCACCCAATACATCATATCTGTATGGTGGACTCTAAAATTTGTTAGAAGACGCTCATCGCCTTTTGCGAAGGAAACCATGGAAGCATATTCCTTAAGCCGAAGTATGTGAAGATATAACTTGAATGCCCGAGTAAGTCGAATTTCAAAGCAACTTGAACTATAAGAAACAGCTTCGAAGGGGCTTATCCTAGTATTACTGGCATCAATCTTCACTTTAAGAACGAAAGCTGCGAATTTTTGGCTTACTTTGAAACTTTTCTCTTGAAAGTCCATTACAAGTGTTTTTTCCAACTCCCCACCTCGTTTTTTAGCATTTTTTCTGCCTTTATAGATCTCTTCAAAGTAGACGAGGTAGGTATGTGTTTCCGTGTCTTTCAAATGATCTTTACCTAATATTTTATAAAATACTTTTCTGGCTGCGTAGCGATCAACGCGCTGTAGAATTTGGTCAATAAGTTCATAAGGACACCTAATTACATCATCTAAGACTGGATATAATCGTTTTACAGTGTTTTCAACTGAATCTTGGAGCTGAATCGATTGGGAATTCATTGGCTACAATAATGAAATTAATTAATAATTTAGATTAGTCTAAAAATAGTAATAGGAGAATTTAGATTCATCTAAATTATACATAAAACATTGATAATAAGATTTATAATATGTTTTTGTTAAACAATTACTTGAAGTCAAGAAGATTTATATTTTATTTTTTCTCACCCTTTTTTCAAAACTTGTTTTGTTCTATAACTAATATTTTTAGCAAAAAATATCCTATCCAAAATAGGAAAGTAATTTACTTTAATTTTCTTAATTTTTTCTAAGAAGTAAAATTTTGATATTATTTTTAGCAAATCCTTATTTTCCAGAAGTTTTTTGGTTAGAACATATTACTTAAACACATTCATTTAATGAACATATTAATGATTCTATAATCACCTAAAAATCAAGAATATATGGGATTAAACAGCACTACTTTGTGGAATAAAATGGTCTTGCATTGCACTACTTTGTGGAAATAGAAGCCTTATATTGCACCACTTTGTGGATAAATTTATTTTTAACGTCACCACTTTGTGGATGAGTTTATCCACATGTCACCACTTTGTGGAACTCAAAGCTTTAACCCATTTCCGCTTCTACAGCACAGGGAACTTATGCCAAATATTATTCTGAATCTAAGCAGGTGTTGAAATCGTGAAAGAACGCTTAAAACTGTGACAAGGTGACAGCCTATGAAATGTTACACCAAATATTATTTTGTGCTTTTAGTGAGCGCCGCACAAAACACAAAGACCTTAACCCGTAAATCACCAACAAATAGCAGCTGGTTTGATTCAAGTAATTGATTTACTGTAGTTGAATATAGTTAAATCGTGATTTGTATCAAAAAAAGGGTGTTTAGCTATTTTTAATTTTCTAAATTGTATCAAAAAAAGGGTGTGATTGAGTTAGAATACGCACACAACCGAGATAAGGAGCTGATACATATTTCTGAGGTTTCGACAGGGGATCGAGGCCTGCAATGCCCCTTTTGTTTCGGTGAGATCTTAGCTAAGAAAGGCTTAGTGAAGGAGCATCATTTTGCGCATGTGAAAGACAGCTGTTTAGCCTTAGCCAAACCGTATGAACCTAAAGAGTGGCCGATTCATTTATCATTATTACAATATCATCAATGGTATTATCAGCGAATTGAAAACGATTACAACGAATTAAAAGATCAGGTCAGTAGGCTGCGGGAATGGAATAACCTAGCAAATAAGGAAATAGAACAGACCGTAGCAACTCTAAAATTGATGTCGGCTCCATTGAATGGAAAACTTCCTAAGAATAGAGAACTGAACCGAAAGGCACTTGATGCATTACTTAACTATAAGGGGAATTTCATAGAACTTTTGGATGCCTTTTCAAGGGTGCGTTTCTCTAAAATTAAGCGTTATAGCTTGATCCAACATCCTTCATATATGCAGTATGAAAAACGAAACTCCGAAAAGATTTATCCTCGAAGCGTTTGGGAATATTATGACGTAAAGCAAATCAATCATATTTCTGGTCCTTATATATTTCCTGAGTCTTTCGAAGAGTGCTTGTATTATCTCTATCATTACTCAAAGAATCAATTGGAGTTGAAAGAAAAAGAAAGAAGCTTGGCCACATTAAAAGATTTGCGGGATCAAAAAAGCTTACTTGATGAGTTTCACTTATACTATATAAAGATATCAAGACAAGGTGCTGCACCTATTTATAAGATTGGGATTACGGCCAGGGATATGGGAAAACGGTTATCAGAAATCCAATCTGACCTTAAAGAAATGAGCACCCTAAATTTTGAAGTTTTGTTTGTGTTAAAAGGGCTTGGACATTTAGAGACCTTTTTTAAACACAAGTACCAGGAATGGCAATTTGATTATAAGCATTTCACTGAATATTTTGAGTTGGCTACCGCTCAACATGAGCTTGTTATTGAAGAGTTGGAGCAATTGAAGTATCATATTTCAGAGCGCCGTGAAAAAATCAAAAAAGGAATGGCACGCGCAAAGGCTAACGGTGTTCATGTCGGTAGGCCGAAAGGATCAGAAAAAATGCAACGCTTTATGGCCAAGCCAAAAAACCAGGAGATTGCTACATTATTGAAATCGGGATTAAAGCTCAGGGAAGTAGAAAGAAAAACTGGATGTTCAATAAACACGGTGCGAAAAGTGGAGCAAGCATTATCGGTCAATTAAAGATTGAAGCATTAGCGCTCAAGGGAATAGCGAGTAATTATTTCGTTTTTTAAATTTCATTTAATTTGGTTTTTAACCATTAATCGAAAATATGAAATTTGGTTTTGCGAGAATAAGTAAACGTGATCAAAACCTTGATCGGCAGATAGATTTACTGATTGCTAAAGGAGTTAAGAGAGAGAACATAATTGTTGAAAAGTTGTCTGGCAGAAAGGAACAAGTTAAGCTTGATAAACTAGTGCAGGACAAAATGCGTGAAGGTGATACCCTGGTAGTAGAAAGTGTTGGCCGTCTCGGACTGACTATCAAAGAACTAATAAATCTTCTGGACTACTTGAAAGTAAAAGATATTGCCTTTATAAGTTTGAAAGAAAGAATAGATACATCTACTGCTATGGGTCAAGCTTTAATGCAAAATGTTGCTATCCTAAAACAGATGGAAGTTGAGATTCTTCGAGAGCGGACAATGGAAAGGCCAAAATCAGCAAGGGCCAGGGGAAGAAAGGGCGGACGGCCAAAAGGAACTTACAATAAAATTAAAGCCAATGCAGCTGCTCGTCAATACACACAAGGTGTTCCAGTTGGTCAGATTATAAAAGACCTGGAGATAAGTACATCTACTCTATATAATTATCTGAGACGTGAAGGTGTAAAAAAATAATTTCGATAAATGGGTTTTGATTAATCGAAATTTTGTATATTTGAATATGATAGGGAAGTAGTTAATGGTTTCCGACCTAGTATTGCTAGTCATTATCGAGCGGTAAAAATTACACCGGTTAACGAAATATTACCACTGCACAACGTATAAACAGACGAAGAATAGAAATGGAATATACACCAGAAGAAATATTGCATTATTCACTTAGATGGATCTACAATTTCCACAAAGATGATCTTCAATCTGCACATGCAAAATACCATTGTGGTCCTGATTATCATTGGGATAAGTATTTGGGAAAGCTTAAAGAAGGAGTAAATGCCACACAAGCAATGACCGGAGTAGTACTGAACATGGATGATGAAGGGAAAAAACTATTAATTGATTGGGTTTTAGAAAATTCAAAAGGGCAGATAGAGGATAATAGATGGCTGAAAGAAGCCCAAAGGAAACACCTAGAGAAGTATAAATAAGGAGTATGGAGTTAACCCCATTTTATAGAGGCAAGTTGAAATATAAGTACATCGGAAAAAGAATTGATTATACCTCAGTTCGTAACTTCATATTAGATTCTGATTTAACTGATGGTTGTGGATCTTTGATGAAGAATTGTTTCCTTTTCAAAGTCAGGAATTCCGCAACCATTCTCCTGATGGATTCTCCTGGGGATACGGCGGATCTGGACCGGCACAACTAGCACTGGCTATCTGCGTGGAATTGTTTGGCGAAGACCTAGCTTTAAACGTTTATCAGTCTTTTAAATCTAAGTATATTGCTATTTTACCTAAGACCGATTTTGAATGTGATTTGGTTGTTAATTTGAATGAATTGAAATAAAAAAGTGTAAACTAAGCGAGGATAATGGATATCGTATCAAACTTAGTTGGAATTTAAAAGGATTCCACTAGGTTTACTAAAACCAAAAAAGTAAAACCAACAAGAAGTAGAAGCCCTGATCAAAAGTAGTGAATCACAGCTATTTCATTTATTAGTTTACGAACAGAAAAGGTTAAGATATCTAGGCCGTGAGATCGGTCAATTGTTCCGTCGCAACTCGCTATCCAGGCAAGAAACTCTTCTTCTGTATTATAAGGCCTTTTGTTTCTGTAATATCCACCGCTCATCAGTAATCCCAGGCTCCTGCTCCAGTATCAGCCACCACCCAATCAGACCGTAGCTTACCATTGCTGGCAAGCTTTCGTGAGATAGAAGGGTCTTTGGTCAATTTAGAATAACATTTCAATGTGTGCATAGTGTCGTCATAGTTCTTTATCCTGAAAGCTGGTACATGGTCTGGTGCAATACGTTGATGAATACAATAAAGAGCAATATGAACCATGCACCTTATCAAGTTCTTGTTCCTGGGGTCTGTTGTTTCCTTGAATTCAATCTTATTGTTCTCGAAAGTTGCAGCGTTTACATACATGACAGTTTCCCCCGGCAATTGATAATTAACGCCTTCATATGCTACATACGCGCCGGCAGCATATGAAACTGTTTCATCATACGCTTCAACGGTTACCGCTTTCCAATTCGCTGATGCCTCGTCAGGCGCAATACCTGCTTGGATATTCAATAACCCAAAAAGCTCATAGAATGCATCATTATAGCTAACAATCAATCCAACATTAGATGCGGAATAATCAAAACCTGGGTCAAACGTATTAAAAGCCACTTGATTCCAAAACTGCGTCAAGCCTGGAAAGAAATGCAACCTACCCTTTGGGTTTATCTCCATTTTAGATAGATAGAATTCATTGTTGAATCTCACATAGTCGGTAGGCTTAAAAAAGGCGCCCACAGCAAATTCGAAGAATTGCTTAGGCTGCCATGCACCAGACACATATTCAACCAGTGTAAAGTCATTGGTATCGACACCTAGATCACCACTCACAGGAGCAACTATTGTTGTGAAGTCTACCAGGTTTTGATTTATCCAAGGATTAAAGAAAGGTTGAACCACCTCATTAATGAGGTCACCATTCTCCTTAGCGCATTCGTACCACCCCCCTTTATATTTTACGATATCCGTTGGCTCATAATTACCGTCCTGGCTGTAGACCTTAGTAGACACTAAGATCCAAAACATATCATTCGGAACAGACTGACCCGAGCTGGCCACGTAGCCCTCATAGCGGAGCTGATAGAGCGCGTTATCGTATTCCACGTAATCACCAACAGAATAAGATGTTTTCAGCGGATCAAAGACTTCATCTGCAAGCTCATTCCAGTAAGTTTCATATCCGGGTTTTCTGGCCGGATTCAAATAACCTTGTACCTGATAGAGCTTATCGTTTACCCAAACATTGTCACCCTTTAGAGTTTCTTTTTGCACGCTAAAGTCCCTGGTATCCAGACCAATCTGGAAAGCGGCTTCTACCTCATACTCATTTGTCAGATATGAGATGATTTCTTCCTTGGCGTCTTCCTCAGAATCAATAATAATTTGGTTATTGCCTGCGATTAATTGATCAAAATGTTTTTGCTGTATGAAACGGTAATAGTCTGAGTTTCTTAAAAATCGTACCATTAGTATGAATGTGAGTTATGTCTGACAAAAGAAGTGGAAACGGTAGTACCGGCCCTCCCCCCTTTCTTGAATTTATACCAACTATATTTGAGCACTTCGCACAGGAAATAATCCATAGCGTCAGAAAGGTGATGGTGTTTTTCATACCTTACACCTGTTTTATCGTCTTTTACTTTGCTTTTATCCTTACCTCCGTCTTCATCGCTCAACCCATAGAGCAGATCTTCAGTGAGCTTCCTGCACTTCATATCTATAAGTATTTTCCAGCCATCCAGATTCTCCGCAAAAATTTCATTAATCCAGTCTCCTCTTAGTTTTACTGGAGGAGCCGCCCTGGATACGCGCAATTGAGCCCGGCCACCAAGTTTACCCCCAAACACACGCAATACGATATGAAAGTCATTATGGCCTTGTAAACTCCTGGTATCTTCTTTACGCCCTGAAGGGTCACCATAGATGAAGACGCCTCCCTTATGGCTTAGAAAGCGCATGACAATAGCCTCAGCCGTAGCGGCGGTTTTATTACTTTTGGGTGGCCTTCCTAACACCTCTTCAAAAATATAGATTTTTTTATTTTTAGAGTCCACTTGCGCAACCAGGCTGGATAGGTATGGGTATACGTTAAAGTCAAAAGCAATGTGCAAAGGCTTATTGCGATCATAGTATTTAGACTTGAGCCCGGTTACTAGGTGAGAGCCGCCATCAAAACCAGAATAGAAAGCAGCCTCATTGCTCGTTACGTAATTCCAGTTTCCGTAGAATAACCTCTCTCTCATTTCTGTATCTCGCAACCTTTCTAGGTTACTTATATAAACTTTTTTAAATGCCTCATCGGGATTATCATAAACATTAAAGGGGATATATGCCTCATCAGGAGGTAAATCGATAGGATTACCTTCGTCATCTTGTACAAACCGGGAACGGACCCAATTGATCGTGGGGTTTGTAGACATTAAAAGCTTAGGTATCAGCCCATATTCTGCTACTTTCCATCGTATACGGGAACGTAATACCTCTACTGCCCGCTCAGCGATCTCCGAAACCTCATCTATAAAAGCTCCTGTATACTCTGAAGACCCAAATCGTTCATAATTGGGGTCTGAAGGAGTGGTCGCAAATTCTTTTAATATAATCTTGGAACCATTGTCAAACGTGATGTCAAGATTAATCTGATTGTAGTTGTAGGGTATTTCCCATTTCTTCAAAAGAGAAAGGATAGTATTAAGCGTTGATTCTTTTAGATTTTTTAATGTCTTACGACCAACTACCCATCTCGTGTCATCATAGCGCATGCTCTGTATAATTAACCAAGCAGATCCAAGGTAGGACTTCCCCCCACCCGCAGCCCCACCGGCAAGGATTAATTCATGTACCCCGTCTTCAAGCACACACCACAACTTATATTGCCGCTCACTGGGTTTGAAATCAATCCGCTTCACAGTTGGTCTTCACCCTATTACATACCAAAACTCCTCTTTTTACCGCTTCAATTACTTGATTAAACGGAAACCCTCCCCCCGGATCTTTCTTACCCTTATTTTTCCCTCTTACATCATCCCCTGACACGTCGGAATGACGTACGATATTTTCAACAGGTATATTAAATCTTCTGCGCCAATCAACACATTTTTGAATACAAGTCTGAATAACTGCTTTAGAATAGGAAGCAGGATCTTTCATTTTCTGTAAAAAAGTACCATAATCATTGCATCCGGCTATTAATATCTCTATCCCTAAATAATGATTATTTAAATTCTTCAAATCGTCATGTATACTCTCTCCGGCATGCAGAGCTTTTTCGGTTTCATCTACATTTCCGCCTATCCAGGATGCTTCGGGGCTAATAAATCCATGAGCAGACAACCCGAGAATAGCTAACCATTCACAGGCATGAATATTCTCAGGATATTTATTAATTTCTTGCTCTTTTTTGCCATACCATTTCAACGCACCCCGATGGATATATTCGCTCATCGCATGCAGTACAATACCTTTTGGCTGTATCAACTCCCTCATTTCTTGATACATTAGTAGAGAAGTATAGGAAATTTTTGTTAGTGAAGTTTTTGTTAAAAATTCGAGTATACATTAGATTTGAGTTAAGTATAGTAAAGAACTTTAGAAAAGATATGGAATTAAGTATATCACATCTGGAAAGAAGTAAATTGGGGAACCTGGGAAGAATTTTATGTATGCTTTTTAACCAATGTGAAAGGAAGAGTCACCTAGGGTTAATTAAGTAAATGAGCAAAGGAATAAACAGCCCTTTCAGATACGCTGGAGGTAAATTCTACGCGAGAAAGTTAATTCTTAATCATATACCACCCCATACATCATATGTTGAACCGTTTGCAGGTAGTGGTAGTATATTTTTTGCCAAGAAAAAGGTGGAATTTAACCACTTGAATGATTTAGATGAAGAGCTTGTTAATGTATACAATACAATTAAAGATAATCCTGAAGGGCTAATTGATTTTTTAACCAAACAACCTTTTCATGATGATTCATTGCCGGAAGGTAAAGTAATAAATGTCGCAAATGGAAGCCCGCTTCCTGCACTTAAAGAATTGCATACGTTTTTCAAGAAGGTGTACACTCCCACTACCCTTCTAGAACAAGCTGGTCGTTGGTATTACTTAAACAGAACCTCATATAGTGGTATCATGAATTACCAGAATATGTATTGGGGCTATGGAGATAAATTTTCTATGCAACCTAGAAACTGGCCCGCAAATATTAGAAGAGCAAGTGAAAAGTTGCAGAATGTCGAAATTACCTCTTTAGATTTTGAGGAAGTAATTGATAATGCTCCCGATGGTAATTTATTATTTATCGATCCGCCCTATTTTAATACGGATCAAGATAAGTTTTACACACATTCTTTTAACCATAATGACCATCAAAGGCTCCTGGAATGTGTTGAACGCAATAATGAGAGATTATTCATTTTCATAACTTATGACAACACCCCTGAAATAAGAGAAATGTATAGTTGGATGACCGAAATGCACGATCAGGAGTGGAATTACTCTATTCAAAGAACAGACAACCAAAAAAATAATTTGGATATTAAAGGCAGCAGGTACAAAGGCAAAGAATTATTCATACTAAACTATAAAAGAGAAAACCTTGAATTGGTTAAACAAGGAGTTCAATTACGTCTCGAGGTTTGACTTTTTCTATTTTCCACCACTTTGAGTAGACAATTCTCAATTTCATTGAATGGGCTCCAGTAAGGGTACTCGTTGCTGCTAAGAAATGGTGTAAGTACCATGATTGATGAAATTGGCCTTTGCCGTTTACGAACCTGCATTCTCAAGCTTTATTATGAAAATGGACAGTTACCGTTTGATTTCCATTGATTAAACCATTATTCATCATTTTCTTCTTCAAATTCTACGTCTTCAGCATCCGGTGTGATATCTAAAGGCTCTTGACCTGGTACCACAATGTTAAACTGGAAACCCCTACCGGCCTCATGAGTCACTTTCGCTTCTGCTGGTTTGTTATACCCCAACATCTTATTTAGTACTTCAACAGCTCTAATCGAAGCCATCCGCTGTTGGTGAGTGGCCACAGCAGTTCCGGTTCCTTCCTTAACTCTGCCCTCCTCGTCTACTTCCTGATCTTTCCGGGTGATGATATTAGCCATTTCATCTCGCACCTTTATCAAAGTTTCAATATTGGAAAATCGAATATGCTCGTAGGCGTCAAGCCGATCCTGCTGTAACTCTTTGATGTAAGCCTTTACATTAGGCCTTTTTACCATCTCATTAGCTCGCGTATACGTTTTTTCTGTCTTCTCGCCTTTACTATAAACTACGGCATAGCAATCGGCTTTTTTACCCATCAGCTGAGGATCAAAGACGTATAAATGACAAAATTGTTCCTGATCACCGTTTAATGGCTTCTCTTCAGGATGTTGCTCGTAATAGGCTCTTTGCTCAGCTTGCTTGACTTGCCCCATTTTCTGGATCTTTCGCATGTGCTCAGACCTATCAAACTTTTCAACCCGACTCGTACCCAAAATATAAAAAAAATTATTTCTTACCCCTCTTTGTAGAACCTAGTGAACTCCCAAGATAGAAGCCGGTAACCTGTTTTCGCTCATCCAGCAGCGAGGTGACCACAGAGGACACAATAGCCACCACCGGAACTAGGCCCTGAAGTACGGTCGCTTGCATATCATTTGGTACGAATAAAATGATTCCCAAATTAAGAAATGCTACGAATAAAACCAGTATAAGTACATAAGGAATATTCACCTTAAAGATCTTCTTGGAGATCTCATCTGTGGTGTCTTTACTTTTATCGTACATCTTAGACGCGCGTAAACGACTTTGCTCTTCCAACTCGAAAGCTTCAAAATCTAAAGCATTTAATTGATTTGCCTCTGTAAGAAGCGCATTCCCTGTTTCTCCGGTTAGCTCAGAAGCAAGCTTATCTTTAAGCTTACCAAAAATAGCCCCTCCTGGATTAGGGGAAACCATTACATCTATCACATCCCCAACCAGATCTGGTAACCTCTGTGTTACTTTCTGTAGGAATTTACCAACCTTTGTTTTCCTCCCCTTTGTCATAATTATTTCCCTTTGTATACGTTTAAAATTTCATCCAGTACCCCCTTTATGTCTTGCCTCAGACCCCTGATTTCTTGTTTAATTTCTACCAAAGCTTTGTTTTCGATATCAAGAACACGCTTTTCTAGGTTGTTTATCTTTAAACGATATTCTAGGCGTTTTTCTATCTCTTCTTTGGAATCTTTATGGATACTTCTTTTATACCCTAGATAAGAAATTACACTCGCTTCAAGTGCAATCAATACCGAACCAATTGCAATAATGGTAGTCAGCTCCATGTCGGTTTTTAATCTTTATACTTGTTTCTAATGTTTTCAAGTTTCGATACCAGCTTTTTTGTTCTGTCAGGGTCTTGAATTTTTAGGTTATCCAAAGCCTCTTTTAATAAATTTTCCTGGTTTTTTTGAAAAGTAATATCATGTCTAATCGAGATATATTCTTCTATATTACAATTCTCATCCCTCATAGGTGTAATAGTCGTCTGAACACAATAAAATGATCCGTTTTTCGCTCTGTTCCATATACTACCTTCCCACACCTTTCCACCGGATATTGTTCGCCACATGTTATCGTAAAAATCATGCCTATGAAGCCCGCTTTTCAGTATCCTGTGATTCCGTCCTATTAGTTCGTCTGCACTATATCCAGAGATTTCGCAAAATTTGGGATTCACAAAATTGATTATCCCCTTAATATCTGTCACGGAAACCAATGCTGAGTTATCTAAGGCATTAAATATGTTTCTACATTGATTATCCATAAATTCATTGTAGAAATATCAATTTAAATATCTCAAACTTAAGTGCAGACCCTTCCTTACTGAACCGTATAACCATTAATGCTCCGAAATAAGTTTTTGGGGCGCAGGGTTAACTATCTTACGTATAGCCTGCCATTCCCCACCTAATTTAAATCATCCTTTCAGAGTATAGGAAATATGATTTAATTAGGTTTATCCTGGCTTATCTTGTTCTCTAGGTCCATTTTGATCTTCTTCAATTGATTTAGCATTAGCGTACCCAATCATCTGATCTAGAATCATTTCCTCAAAGGCGCCCGCCAACTGACCAGCCAAATTTTGCACCTGCTTCCTGTTCTTAATCAGGGCTTGATTAAAATCGATTTTGATATCGTAGCCTGACAGTGTGCCGATGACCTGTCCGCTATTAGTTACCTGCAAAGCTAATCGGTCATTTTCTTTGAAAGTAACCTGGCTTACTTCTCCTCCAGCCATTTGATCTACATCGTTATTTGCCATATTTCTTGTTTTCTTAAAGTATTTCCGATAATGTGATAGGGGCTTATTCAGATCTCCCCCAAAATCTTATTTCTATTTGCGGATGTCTCCACTCCCCTTTTAATTAAATAGTCCGATAATTAAAATTTAAAATGATCCCTGGCTCTTTCTTTTATTTGCTCATTCGATTTTCCGCTACCGTTTCTTAATAAACTAACATAGCGTTGAAAAAGTCCGTTAGAAACTTCTGTATCATATTGAGCGCTATGAGCGGCAAATAGTTCTATACCAAACCTCTCCGCTACATCACTTAAGTTATGGCTAATCACCTTTTCATTGGGGGCAAAATACAACCTTGACAGTGATAAAGTGTCCATATAATTAGGCTGGAAATTACCGTAGAAATCTTCTTTACCGGCAAAGTATTTTCTCGGATCGTGGCCGGTATAACCGCATAGTTGTTGAAGAAAGCCAATGTCAAATACGATATTATGTCCTACTAATATCGGTTTAGTGCGCCGCCCGTTATCCAAATTCACTTTCTTGATCTTTTCAAATAGTTCAACCGCTACCTCCTGCAAAGGCTTACCTTTCTTTTCCAAAAGTTCTTTTGTGATATTGGTGTCCCTTTTCATCATATCCCAGTCATATTCCATTTGCACCGGATCTTCACGCTCAGCCTTTTTGACAATACGCTTCCTTAAGTCTTTGCGATGATACATTGAAACGTAAGACTGATATCTCTGTAGCTCTTTAAAATCATCAGCTCTAAAGGCTATCATCCCCACCTCAGTGATACCACATTTAACCGAGTCTAATCCCCCTGTCTCAAAGTCCAGGCCCACAAAATGATTCATTTTCTTCATACCAGCCTTATGGAAAATATTGCTTCTACTGAAAAAATAAGTGAAGATGTCTCGAACCTTCTAGTTCTTTTTTTTCTTAAATAAATTAATGCTAATGTTAGATTAGTCAATTGTAATTGAAAAAAAAGTTTAACTAACCTAAGTTTATTCGCTTCTTGCATAGTGACTTTTCTAAATTTATTTATCCGATATGACTTCCAATATCCAACAAGCAATAGCATAAACTATTTCTTCTGCCTCTCCTACCAATTCTTGCTGAGTACAATCTAACTTTGTTTTATGTTGGTTCTTGGTGCGGTAAAATGCACCCACTATACCTTTTCCAGGATTTTTACGATACACCTTATATACTTCTTCATATTGTTTAAAAAGCCCAACTGCACAATTTTCACCTTTTTTCAATCCGGGCTTTGATCTACACACAGTCTCGGCAATAATAGTTTTAACACAGTCTTTTACATGCTTCTGTGTAGTTAATATATTGGATATTTTTTGCTTTTCTGTTAAATTTTTTGAACATACATAGTTATCAAAGCAGTCTTTAATTTTCTTAAACATATTAATGTATTCAATACAGTGATTTAGCGTCATATCATACTCAAACATAGGAGATTTTTTAATTGCAAGTTCACAAATCAATGATTGGTCAATACGTACTAACAATTCATATAAATAATCATTTACCTGAATAAACCAATCATTTAGCATTATTTGATTATATTCTATTTGATACATAAATGTCGTCTCCGGAGGGACAGATATTCGATCGCTTAGACAAACCGCATCAAGTAAATTGTTAACAATTACGTGAATGGGTAGTTGACTTTTTTTTGTAAAAAGTTTTTGTAAAAAATTAACCATTTATCCGTCTTAAAGGTATACAAGTACAAACGTAATTATAGACAAACAAAAATTATTAATTGTAATATTTACTCGCACTTTAATTTCATGTTGTAATATCGTTAAGAAATCATTTATGCAGCATAATTCCCCTTCACAAAAAAGAATCAACAACAAAAAGAAAAAACCTATGTCGGCTCCATCACCACTACCCCATTTACCTCCCCCATTCGCTGGGGTCTGGTGGTGACTGAGATGTCCAAGATAAAACATTCGGCAGTCAGAAAATCACGCATGTATTCTTTACCAGATGCAGCCTTGCCTGCTAGTATAATTCTACATTTTCTCACCGATTGTTAAAATTTTTCGCATCAATAAAATATATCATCCTTAAACTTGCCCGGTTTCCCTTAACCCTTTACATTTTCTTAGCTTACCCTTCATACATTCAGCCACAATCTTTTCTCTTAATTTCATCTGCCGGTAAAGTTCAGGGGCCACTCGCCTGATATAATCCATATTTTTCTGATAGTCCTGTAATTCACCCCACCTTGACGCAGACTCCCACCGGCTATGGCACCCCTCAGAACCATTCTGCCTGATAAGGCAGTGATAGGTAATGTTATCTTTCACAATCACAAAATCCTGGCTCCAAGATCTACGAATAATATGGCTGTGAGATAAATTTTGAGTGTTACCACATCCGGTGCATATATGGGGACGCTCAAGCGCAATCTCTCTGTATACGTTAGCTAACTCCCGCTCTATTGTCTGCTGCTTCTCACTCTTGGGCTTTACCGATGAAGCCTTTTTAACCTTCCCCTTAAGCAGCAACGCTGCCTTTTTATACTTTTCCGCTAAGGCACCTTCCCCATGTAACCGGGTGTAATTGCATTGCTGGCATAGGTAGTGTCGTTTGTTAACGATATACCTAGTCTGCCCACATTCACCCTTACACTTTCCCAATTCTCTTATCAATTATCTTGGCTTGCGCTTCTTTTTGCGCTTTCTTTCCCACAACTTATCTAACCCTTTTATTCGTCACCAGCTATATATGCCCCTGCATTCAGCTTCTCAGAAGTTACCTCTCCTTGCAGCTTAGGAATATTTTCTTTAAAAAATTCACTCACCAACTTTCTCCACTCTGTCCAGTACTCAGGTCCCAAAAAGTCAAGACCGTAGATGAAAACCCCTCTAACACCATAATTTTCATAGGCTTTTTTGAGCTTTTTAAATTGGTTCACCTTTACTGGGTTGGTCTCGTAGACGATGTAGAAAAGGGTAGGATCTATCACACCTCCGTTGTAATCCTTCATTCCACCCTCAAGTAGCGTCTGGCCCGAAGACTTACGAAGTTCTTTTTTTCTTGACACTTCAGGCAGATTCTTGGAAATGTGTCTGATACATTCCATGGCCACTTTATTGCGAAGCTTTCTTGAATGCTTATAATTCCTTTTTGTATCTTCTAATAATGCTTCAACGGTCATCAGCCTCTCAGGGTCAGAGGAATTACCTGTACCTTCATCAAATCCTTTTGGTGCCCCTGCTTTATTTTCCCTTGCCATCATTTTTCAAATACCACTTCCCATTTATGTAATTAATTAAAGTCCTCTTTCCATTCCTATAGGTGATACAGTCCGTATGTAGCCACCCCAATGGCCCCCTGGTGTAACCTAGTGGAATAATACAATTCACCCCTACTTGGTAGCAGTCATTCAGGATAGATGGCGAGTGCGCATGACCGATAGTCGTTTTTACACCTATCTTAGATAAGTTAGTCGAGCTGCCTCTGGAACCATTCGGCCCCACATCTCCGTGCATTCCGTAGTCTATTCCCCTAATAACTTCTGCCACATCACGTTTTAAAAATCGGATATTATGATCTGAAGGCGTGATAAATTCACTTATGGCAAACTCAAGCATATTCATAAATGAGAACCCGTTACCAGTTTTTACGGCTGACTCATGCTTTTTATGGCTGAGCCAGTGAAAATAAGAGGCATTAATGCCTAGCTTATCTACCTTCTCCTCGTTTAGCCAACGATCCAACGCTTCATCGTGATTTGAGACCACAATACCTAACTCGTATTTATCACTGGAAAGAGACGTTAAAAACTTGGCAGCCCCTCGCATTTCATCTCTTACACTTTGCATATCATCTAAATTCTTGGCGTAGTTCAGAAACCGGTCATTTCGGACATGATGATTTCTGGCCCAAAAATCAATCAGGTCATGCAAGTAAACCTTATCCGGCTTTAATTGGGATATGAGTTCTTTTGATGCGTTAATAACACTTTCATCGACCCATGGGTAATGAATATCTCCTTTGGTTAGTACTTCAATACTTTGCCTCTTTTCGATCCCATCGGGTGAGTATTTCCAACACTTGCCCCCTGCAATATCATAAAAAGTTCCGTTATCTTCGGCCTCGATGTGTCGTAGGTGAAAAATTTCGTTATTTACCACTTCCACAACTACTGCACCGATCTTATGATGGTACTGCCCTTTCTCCCCCGCCTTACTACGCGAGTAGTTTTTCTCCGTTATTGCTCCTGTGGTAGTTAAGATCTTTGGCATTTTACTACCTGGCGTGGGTACCGTCTTGAGGTGTATCTTGGGGTGTGGGAAGATCCCAGATTTATCACCTGTATGACTATCATATCCACTCAGTGGAGCTACGGAAGTAGGTTGAGTACGCGCAGGATAGATCACTAGATTTTCGTTAAGCGTTCTTTCAGTATCCAATAAGAACGGCTGTATCTCACTTGTCCACCATAGATCCCTTACGTGACGGTGATCCGCAGCGTCTTCTTGCGTTTTTGGGTTCCTGTATAGTCCTTTGAAGCAGATAAGTTCAGCCCTCCAATGATGGAGGTAATTCATCAATGCACCATAAAAACCTTTATGCACTTGCGTTGCATTTTGAGCATAGGTCACCACGAAGCGATTAACATTTTTATTAACGTTCTGTGGCCTTTGATACCAACGGTAAAGGGTTCTTACAGGAACACCTAAATTCCTAGCCGCTTGGGGAACGCTGCCTCCAAATTCCTGAATTTTTTTTACTACTGTCCCGTGAGACATAGTTATCCGCCGATAATTTCCTCTACTCAATATCCTGCCTTTTGTGTCTTTCTACTAACTTGAATATTATCACTTTTAACACAATCATAAAATCAATGTATACCGCAATTCCTTCTAAAATTTTATCATTTTTTAAATTATTTCCAGTTCCGTCTTAGCATAACTCATTAAAGCGTTATTATCCATATAGTCGTCGTATACGATCTTGGCATTTACTACCACAATACGCCCTTGAGAGTTAATTACCTCGTCTCTGTAGCCCCCCCACACGTCAGGCCAAATTGTCATAAGGATGAGGTCTTCATTAGACTGTATGGTCAGCTTACCCATTGGTCCGTGCTTTGTTGGATATTCTTTCACTTTATTAATGCTGCCACAGGCCACATAGAGTTTATTCCGTTTATTTTCATCATCGATAGTAGCAGGGTCAAGCAAGGACAAATTTTTGTGTTTCTTAGATGATTGTGAACTGTAATACACATTTTTGTAATTGATAGTCCCTAGTCCACTCATCTCAATTTGCTTGCTACTCCAAAAGAAATTCTTAGTGATTTGATCTTTGGGGTACTCGTGCCCATTGATGGCGTGATGTAGATAGTTATGATACGTTTTCAAAATACCATACCTGTCCGAAAGCTGATCTATACCTTCAATTTCATCGAAACACCCTGACAAAATCATGTGCATGATCTGCTTTTTATTAATGGTTTTTGTCTTCATCCGGTCAACAAAGCCTAGGAAGCTATCATATAAACCATTCTCCTCTCTATCTTTAACGATCTCTTTCACCCCTTTTTCACCTACAAAACGTATTCTGCTTAGCGACCAATAAATTTTACCTCGCTGAAAATCCGTCTTGAATCTTACATGACTGTAATTAATATTCGGTGGCACAATGTTCACCTCTTCCAGTTTATTAATTTCGGCAATGAGCGCCCTAAGTTTTTCATCTTTAGCAAATTGAAGTGCTGAAGTGTAGAAATAAATCGGGTAGTTGGCTTTAAGCCATGCGCTACGATAAGCCATAATAGTGTAACACACTGCATGAGATTTGTTAAATCCATATCCGGCCCCTTTCTCTATCTTATTCCAGATCTGAAGTGCTACAAATTCATCACATCCATTTTTCACCGCTCCTTCAATGAACTTGCGTTTATACGAATCCATCAGTTCCTTGATTTTTTTACCCATTGCCTTTCGCACACCATCCGCTTCAACGTGTGAGAAGCCCGCAATCACCCGGGTAGCCTCCATCACCTGTTCCTGATAAATCATAATCCCATAAGTACTCTTGGTAACTTCTTCCAACCTCCAGTCATACACTGGTTCCATTTCTCCCGCTTTTAACTTCACATAATCATTATGCGCGTCAATATCCATAGTGGCTGGGCGATATAATGCATTCGCTGCTGTGAGGTCGTCAATACAGGTAGGCTTCATCTCCATGATGTATTTAGTCATTCCTTCTCCATTAAACTGAAAGATGTCTTGTGTCACTCCATATTGGAAAAGCTCATAAACTTTAGGATCGTCCAAAGGAAGGTAATCTAAATCAACTTTTTTGCCCGTCTGCTCTTGAATCATCTTAACCATATAATGCTGCTTATCAAGCGCATCAGAGGCTAGTATATCTTCTTTCAAAAAACCTGCTAACTCAACCATACCTCCCTCCCATTCAGAAATCAAAGTATCATCATGAACACGTAAAGGCAACCAATCATAAGCTTCCATGGGCTTTGATTTATCTTTCTTGGGGGTAATCACCATTGCCGCCGGATGTATGGATTGTGACTTAGGCTGGCCGATCAATAAGCGCATCGGCTCAATCACCCCAGGGTAATCATTTACAAAAGCTTTTAACTTCTTATTGTGCTGACACTCCATAAAGAATTCAGGCATATTCATTTTGATAGCCTCCTTATCTGAAATCCCTTTGGATAAAGAATTCATCAACTTTGTGTCCACGCCTTTCACTCTGGCAATGTCTTTCATTGTCGCCTTGATTCTCAGGGTGGTAAACATACCAATAGCAAATACATGATCTTTCCCGTAACGATCACGCATATATTCTTTTACCTCTTGCCTTCGTTCAGATTCCAAATCCACATCAATATCTGGAAGGCCCGAGGAAACCCGTTTCTCATTCAGGAACCGTTCAAAGATCAAACCATATTTAATGGGGTCTACGCTAGTAATGCCAAGCAGATAGGAAATCAGCGAACCCGCCGCAGATCCTCGACCGGGGCCCACGTAGATATCACGCTGCTTACACCAGTTAATGAGATCCCAAAGGATAAGAAAATAATCTACAAAACCTCGGTCATTTCCAGTAGCCTCAGAAGCAATATCTCGAATAACTCTAATTTCCCTTTCCAGGCGCTCATTATAGAGATTTTCCTTCCCTTTAGGAACTTTTTGGTCGAAGCTATCATCTAGTAAGGCTTCGAACAAATCATTTTGGCCCGCAAACTCGGCTTTCTCTCTTGTAGTCATTTCATATACAGGAAGATGAAGGGAGGATGTAGCTATTTTCACTTTTGCCCGCTCCGATATCCAAACCGTATTCCCCGCAGCTCGTTCAACTAATCTTTCTAATCGGTTCAAATCATTAGCCCTGAAAAGAGCCTGTAATTGGTTGTAGTGATCCTCAAAGTGTTTGAAGTATTGATCCTTACTAAGATAATGCGAGGCGCCGGTATCAATTTTATTCAAAAGCTTTTTTACTTCAAAGTCATCCTTATCCAGGTAGTAAGTGTCAGATAGTAGCACGGGAGCCAACTTCCAATCAGGATAAGTATCCAGGTATTCCTTCGCATATCCAAGGTGGTCCGCATCTATTTGGTTATGAAGAAACTCACTAACATCTAGCTGATAAAATGCCTCATCAAAATGAATGCTCATCAAATCTGCTGTGTTTCGCTCAGGTATCCAACACTTACCAAAAACAAAAACATTTCCTTCTCCATAGTTTGATAGTTCGGGAAGGGTGATATATGGATCTTTCCATCTGTCTACATTCAATAATTTACTGATACGCAATAGGCCTGCCCATCCTTGCTGAGTGGTGGCGTACACCTTAACCTCATTTTTCTTCCCCTCATGAAGCACATCCATTGACATACCAAAAATAGGCTTGATGCCCGCCTCAACCGCAGCTACCTGGAAGGGTAACGTACCGGCTAGTGTATGCTTTTCACAAATACCCAAAGCATCCATTCCGTAAAACTTGGCTTTCTTGCACCACATGGCGTAGTCCATAGACCCATTCAGCAATTCATACTTGCCGTGCACACCCAAATTAGTATAAGCTTTGTATACTTCATAATTCGGTTCGCCAATGTATTTAAATAAATTCATTTCGGCCGGCGATGCCTTGCATGGCGTGTAGTAGAAGCAGCGTCCAAAAAGATATACAATGAAGGCTATGCCATCTTCGGTCAGTTCCTCTTCATCAGTATCCTGCAAAATAAGGTCCATATTTTTATCAAAGACGGCTTCATCGCCATTATCAAAAACATAGAACTTACCAACGCTATTGATTTCCAACACATCATCTTCAATCCAGTCAACTTTTAAGCGATGATCATAAATCCAGTCTTTTAGCCCTTCTCTCATTGCAAGGTTCTTACTCATTTGGGATACCAATGATATTTCTCGCCTCGATTTGATTTCTCCATCATCATATCTTCTACTCTTTGAGCTACTCCCACATGCTCTTCAATCAATAGTGGTAGTAAATATTCTCTTATTTGCTCCCTTTGCTGGCGGAAATTTTTGGGGCACTGAGAACGAATAACTCCTTCAATTTTTTCGCCTTTTACCCAAAATTCATAGCCACATTTTTTTTCTTCTTCCACTTTATTTTAATGTTTTAATTGCCACTTTTTCAATACCATAATCAATCGGATGGTAAAGGCTATTTAAAACCCTCTCTATCTCTTCCACACTCAGGTCACCTGCGTCCTTCTCACTACCATTTTCATCTTTAAAATCTATATACCCAACAAGTACATCGAAATACTTATTCAGCTCTTTCGATTTATACTTTGTCATACCTGTAGCGTCTGGATCAAACAAAATGATCAATTGCTTTACGCCCTTCGCCTGTAGCCAATACACTTGCTCGTCACTGATCTTTTTGCCAAATGTGCAAACACACTTTAACTGATCCACATCATACAACAATAATTGTCTGGTAAGATTATGAACATCAAAAGCCCCCTCTACCAAAATCACACTGCTGGTCCGGCCTTCAATCAACTGGTCATAACCATATAGCATTTTAGCCATTTCATTACCGGTAGAGTTTTTATATCTTGGAATCAAGTAACCCTCTTTTGCTTTTTTTACCGTCGTATTATGCTGGTCTATCTTCCACTTAGGCCACACATGTCTGCAAACGTATCCGGTTATTCTGCCATGCATATAAACAGGGAGGATCACATAATCTTTATATTTCCAATGCCTGGACCTTCCCCCTTCGAAGTAGAAATAATCATCATCATTCCAACCCCTCGAATCCAGGTAGTCATCACCGGCTACACGCCTGTAACCGATAGGCAAATTTTCGGTGGGTAAGTCAAGATCTAGTCCCTTTGACTCATTTTTAAACAGCAAATAATTATCTACTAAGTCCGTCTCAAAATCTGGGCCGCGAAGTAAATCTAGGCGCCCTAGTAGATGTAACAGCTTCCAGGCACCCCCCGATGCTGCGCACTTAAAGCACTGCCAGGGAAAAAGATCTTTTACAATTGAAACACCTAACTTTGCCTTAGCACCACAGATTGGGCAATCAGCGATGATATTCTTGCGCCTACTATCGTAAGAGACGTTATCCAAGATGTCGGCAAAGTCTTTGTCCGTGAGTGAATACATTACTTTTAAAATCTAAAAAATAATTGACTCTGTATTACGAAAAGCTTATTTTTCACTTGCCACCTTATTAGGAATTATAGAGTATATCCCTTGTTCTGGTGCTCATATTCCAAAATCACTCTTCCTATTTCTATGCTGTCATTGACATCATAGTTCTCTTTTTATCATAAAATCGCTCATGGCCATACTTGGTACATATATCAAAAGAAAATCCTGCTTTTGTATACCTTGATTTGTCAATGAATAATCGCGCCATTTCATCCTCTAACTCTTCCCTGGTTCGATTGATCGTGATAAGCCAAGTTGCTGGTTTTATAATGCCTTTTGCTTCTGACACATTGTAACGGGTAAGCACAAACGTTGGTTCATTCAATTTCTCAGGGTCCACTAACCCCGCTTGTGTTGCTGCAAAAACAACACAATGTAATTCTTTAGAAATGTCCATCAGCTCGTTGGCAATTTTCATTCGCTTATGGCGCTCATCTTTTGGTGCCCAATCTCTTCGATCCGCAGTATCTAATAATTCCAGATAGTCTAAAACCAGCACATCAATTTTCTTGTCACTGGTTTTTTCAATATCCAGAATCATCTTGCGTACATCAGCGGTCGAAGCACTTTCTCCAAACTTCTCGTAGGCTTTAACAAAGATTTCTCCTTTAACCTTTTTATTAATGTAAAAATCATAGCTTTCCAATAGGTCAAGATCTAACAGCCCTGACTCTATGGTAGACATAGGCACCCCCGTAATCGTTGCATCATACCCTATTAAAGTTTCATCCCTGGTACCTTCTAGCTGAACATGCAGTACATTTAATCCAAGCTTTGCGTTATGAGCACCTAGATGACGAAGACATTTCGTCTTTCCACCACCGGAAGATCCCATCACAACCACTAGGTTCCCCTTTTTCTTGCTTAAGCCGCCTGAGAGATGGTCTAGAAAATCTATTCCAAAGTAGGCTTTTTGTTCAGGTAAGTCATCTTCCAAGACCCGATTAGCTCTTGCCTGTAGAGAGCGATTGGTAAACCCACCCATCACCCGGTCATAAGTGTTCCCTTTCAATGAAAGATTATTAAGATCTTCACAAAGAGTCTGCAAGATCTTCAGCGCTTCTTTCTTGCCCTTCTCTCCTTTGTTATAGGCTACCCCTATCTTCTCATATCCAGTAACAAACATACTCTTTCGAATATACTCCTCAAGTTGGTCTGAAAGTTCATCAGGCGTGTTATCTACTTCGGTATCCCTTATTTTCTCCAGTAAATCAAAGATATCATCATCATCTTCGAATTTCTGAAAAAGCATACCAATGGACATAGACTTGCCATAGGTAAGCCAGTGTTTCCTCAAGGCATTAAAAATAAACCGATAATCGTCATCTGGAAGTAGCTCCTCTCTTACATGATCAACCATGGTCGCCATCATGTCCTTATTGCGAAGCGCCAGGCCAATCACCTCATTAACTAAATTTTTATTAAAATGATGCTTCTTTTCTCTCATTCACTATCACCATAATTCTTGCATTTCTTCTTTTGAACAGGTTTTGATTTCAATGATTTGATCTAAATTCTTCACGGGTAAATAGCCGCCAGCCTTGCATATTGCTAAACCATATTTCGATTTACAAACCTGTTCAAGATACTTCTTTTTAAAAACTCGCTGAAAAGGAAGTAATTCAATATCACCTGCATTTTTTACTAGTAGGCGCCAGGTAGGGGCTTCTTTCGGCATTCCTTCAAAACGAAACTTTACAAGGGTATAATGCTTCATATAAGCTGGTAAAAATAAAAGTATACATTAACTATCAAAGACCTTCTTCAGAAAATTTTACATTATAGGTTTTATAAATACTCCATTTATCTGATTCTTTACTTTTCTTATCCTTAATTTCATCTAGCTCTTCAAGATTCCATTGAATGATCCGTTTAAAATTTCTTGGCCTTAACATAGTCTCTAATGTAAAGTACTTTAATTGAACGCTGCTTTTGCTGGCTTTATCTTTTTGACGCTCAAAAGCTTCAATTATTTCTACTAATAATGGATCGAAAGCTTCAAGGGTATAGCCTTTAAAATAATCTTCAAGCCTTCTCTCCAAGTGTCCTACTTCAAGGGCATCCAACTTTTTCTGTCTGGTACGTGGCTTCACTTCCGTGATCATATCCAAAAGCCGGTGGCCCAGGTACTTGGCCTTTTCTTTGATGTATTGATCTTTAGTCATTCGCTAATTCCTTTTGAAGTGCCTTCTTCCCCATATAAACACGCATCTTGGCAGTATCCACTTGTATACCTTCACACTTGGCAATCTCCTTTAGAGACCAGCCCCAATTATGACGCATCAGAAAAGCTCGGACATACTTTGGATTGATTTTGGGCAAAACCTTTTCCAACTCATCGCTTGCGCCCATGTCCGAAAAATGATGCGTATAATCTATAAAAAGCTCCCGGTCCTTAAAATACCTGTATTCAATCTTTGACTTTGGAGCATACCTCTGTATAAATGATTTTTTACCCTCTTCCATATCGTCATTTATATCAAAACCTATCCATCTTTTCGCCTCAAGCTTACCCACATACCGGATCGTAATAGTGATCAACCATGTTTGAATATTCTTTTCGGTCTTGAATGTGTCGATATACCTGAAAAGTGATATCAATACCTCCTGGCAATAATCGCCATAATCGGAAGGGTTACTCGTGTAAGTCCTTACCGTGTCATAAATCAAGCCCAAATTAGGCTCTACGTACTTTTTAAATAATAACGTACGCTCAGCATGAGAACCATCTTTATCTACTTTCTTTCTTCCCATCTACTCTATAAAGATTCTAAAAATTATATGCTTTCTAATGATTCCTAAGTTTATATGTTTTCTAAAGGTTCTATTGGTTCTTTAAGAAAATCATCTAACATTACCACCGGAAACCGGATCTTCCTGGTCTGCTTGCCCGAATCAGTCATTAAATAGCGTTTAGGCGTAAAGGTGTCTACGAACAATGATGACGTTGGAATGAGCTTACCCGCCTTGCTTACATGAGGGCGTACCACTGCCTTTTGCACATAGCATTCAAACTTTTCAAATACCCACTTAATATTTATTGTTGCTAACCTGGTCATGTTATGCATGTCAAAGGCCGACTTTATCTCTACCAGGCTTGAATCATCTTGAGCAATGAAATAAGGCATTTTTTTAGGGTTATCCAAAAAATTAAGGTTTGTGTAAAAAACGCCCTCAGCCCTCTTATCCCAAAAGATTTCAAAGTCCGGGGTATACCGATGTCCTTCTAGAATCTTCGTGCTTTTACACACCTCCTTTACCTTCGTCTTAAGCTGCCGCTTTTGTATCCACTCATAGGTTACTGGACCACTTAGAGCAAAACTTTCAATATCCCGGTTATAAAACTTTATAAATCCTCTCCCTTGTAGTTCATCAAGCCACCAGGCAAAATATTGCTCCTCTTCGCTATCGAATTTCATTGCTTCCATTAACACGCTATCTTGCTCTCTCCGTTTTCTTTCTCAATAGTGATCGAATGCTCATAGTTCTCATAAACAGCGCCATGACTTACCATTAGCACCGTCGTATTAAGCTGATTCATAGCCCCGATCATCGCCATCAATCCTTCTGCATCACTGGAATCAAGAATCTCATCAATCACCAATAAATTCAGCCCCTTGCCATCCTTAGCATTTAAATTGATCAGTTTGTTAAAAGTGAGAATAATAGCCAGATTGATTCTGGCCTTCTCACCATTGGAATTCTTATTAAAGCTTCCAATCTCCTGTCCATCCCGGATAAGGGTCGCTCCGATCTTATCCCGGATTGCTCCACTAGCCAACCTCGACACACCACTGAGCCTGATAGATATATCAGAGCCTATCGACGCTAAATAGTCGTTGGCAAGTAGCTCAATAGATCTTATCGACTTGTTCGCCAAATGCGTCTTAAATCGCTTGAATACATCCTGTTGGAAAATCAATTGCTCAACTTCTCTTCTCACCTCTTCCACTTTTTTGTCCAGTGGAGCCAACTCTTTTTCAAGCTTGGCAACTTTATTCCTTAAAGGTGAGATAAGGTCGACTTTCTCTTCTACTGCTTCTTTAGCATCTGCAATGAGCAGATCAAAATACTCTATCCGGGAAGCACATATGCCCATATCACTTTCAATTCTTTGAAGCTCCCTTTTCAGATCAACCTGACAGACCTCCAATTTCTCTTTCGCATTTTTTAAACAACTCAATTCCTCTTCAATCTCACTTATTTCTTCTTCTATTTCTTCTTTTGCCTTATTCTTAGCCTTACCTTTCTCAATAATCATAGACTCCTCTTCTTTTAGAGAAGCAAGGTTCTTCTTTTCTTCTAAAGGGCTAAAATCTTCATCTGAAACATCAAATTCGTGAGAGCATAAAGGACATTTTACTGTACCTTGTAACTGCACCTCTAATTTTCTGATTGAGGAGTGAATAGTATTGAATTGTTCTTTCTTTTCTTTTATAGATACGATTAGCTTATTATATTCTTCCTTGGCATCCTGCATATCAGCTTTTGCATTTGCCCAGTCTTCATTCTCATCAAAATCCACTAATTGCTTGGCAAGTTCACTTTCTTCTTTTTTAATCCGATTCAGCGCAGACTGAAGACTACGCTTTTTTTGAACTTGACCGGCCTTGTCTCTCCTGTACTCCACAATCTTATCCTCTAGCGTGGGCTTTTCTTCTTCTTTACTCAAAGCTTCACGTATACTTTCATTGGTAACATCAATCTTACCTTGCATAACTCTAATTTGTGCATCCTTCTCCGCCAGTTCATTCTGCACATATTCAAGGTCTTTTTCTAGTTCCTCTATAGCCTGGTCCACTATGTCACCATTACTAAACCGGTTGATTGTCGCTTTTTTCTTGGTATCACTTACATTTAAAAAGGGTTCAAACCGACTTGCTGAAAGGATAAAGTAATTGTAGATATCCTCTGAAGGTACACCTATTTGCTCTTCAATAAAATGATTGACTGAATCGGTAGACGTTACATCCTTTGCCACGTCACCATTTATTTTCACAAATACCACGGATGATTTTTTAGGGTATACAACCCGCTCTATTTCCATCAAATCATTGGTCTGCGAGTTGGTCAGTTTCAGGTAAATTGAACTGTTCTTTGCTCCATTTCTTACTAACTCACCATTTTTAACCTTACGGAGCGGGCTGCCGGTCAACCCCATCGCTATGGCTTCCAGCAAAGCAGACTTCCCCGATCCGTTAGAATGCTGACTATCATTGTCTTTATTATGTCCGTAAATAGTGGTCACCACCCCATTTTCAATGAGGTAGCTAAAAGCCTCAAAGGACATCAAATTAGTCGCTTCAACTTTTATCAACGACCACATATCAGTTTTTTATAAGCCAGAATCTTATCCGTAGTGGGAATAGTACAAACTGAATAACCATTTACAACGCCTTCAAATAGTCCAAACCTAATTCCTTTTCCAACTCCTGGTCTACACAAAAAGCACCATACTCTTTGATTAACAGTTCTTTATCAAAACTCACAAAAGAGGCTTGCCGCTCCTCACCTCTAATAGCCACACTCTCTTCCTTAAGCTGTAACCTGTCGGTACCCACTTCAGCAAAAGCCAGCTTATCTATCGTCTTCAGCTTACTTTCATCACCGGTCAAAATCACTCGTATGCGATCACCTGAATGCTTCTTCTTATGTGTAGCAATCTGATGCAGGAATTCACCGCCCGCCTCTTCCACAGCTCTTCGATAGGTATGGTATTCCGGCATCTCAGACTTTATAAATTTGTGCGATCCATCGTCATAGAGGATGGTAAACCCTTTATTTACATCTTCTCCAAAGTTTTGCTGGTGGGTAGACCCAACATAGTAAATCTCATATCCTTCAATTTGGCATTGATTATGGTAGTGGCCAACCAGTACTTTATCAAAACCATCAAAGAGAGCCGCGGGTACCTCCTTATTCGTTGTAGCGTTTGCATGAGCCAATCCCCCATTGATTCCCACGTGGGTGATTAATAAATTGAATTTGTCCTTATCCAACTGCCCTTTTATCGCCTCTACACGATCTTTATAACTCCCTTTTTCTGGAAAGTAAGAAAGCATATGAATAACAACTTTGCCAAAGCCAGGGCTTCTCAAAATTTCATGAATCCCATGTATTCTAAAGCCCTTAGAGTCAAAAATACTTGGATACCCCTCAAAAGCTTCCTGGTTTACAAGGTCATGATTACCTAGTATGGCATCAACTTCTATATCAGCGTCATCCAGGGCTCGGATCGTATTACTAATAGACAAAAGCACATTCAAAGGCTGTGCCGCTCGTGCTGTAACCATATCTCCGCCGTGGAAAATTCTTCTCACTTTCAAGTCCTGGCACAAATCAATACACTGCTTCCAGACTTCTTCTATATCGGACGTATTGTTTTTTGTGAGGTGAGTGTCCGTGAGCAACACACCTATGGGAACTTTTGGCATTAAAAATCTCCCCCTTTTTATGTTCGGCAAAATAAGGCATTAAAAATACCCGAAACTATCAATTCAATAGGTTTATTTGGCAATTTCTTTACCCCTTTTGATGCACCGTCTTAAAAGGGTGCTTTTTCAGCTCCTCCGGTTTTCTCAGCCTCAAGGATGGCATCTAGCAAATCATCCTTGGTCATGCCTCGCCTTACCCGAATAGCTAAATCATTATCCATGATCCACTGCTTTAGCTCATTGCGATTCATGTCTTCAAAATCCTTATCCCCCTCTTCTTTTCTACTTTCTTTGCTCCCACCAGGAGCTTCGGTCAACATGGCTCTAAGCTCCGCTGCTATCTCTTGAAATTCTTCCTCCTCAAAGATGCCCAAATTATGCTCTTTGTCATACATCTTTAACCCACTCATGGCTTTATCAAACTCCCCTTGATGGTAAACGCCTTCAGAAAACAGCAGTTCAGTCAATGGCTTCTGCTCTTTCAACCAGGCAAGATCGTCATCTGTCAAGACATGCGCAGAATTAGTGGGAACGCTGACTTTGTACTTGTCATTGACATTCGCTTTAGGATTATATTTAATGTTAATGATACAACCCTCTTTAATGTCTGAAACTATATCAACACCATCAGGGTTATCCTCATAGTCAACCAGAGAGGCATCATCGAGTTCTTTTAGTACGCTGATTTTATATTCTATGGGACCTCTTATCCACTTGTCACCTTCTTTTTTCTTCGCGTAGGACAGAAAAGTAGTTTTCGGAGAAATACGGGTTTCCCAGGCAGTCATTACATCCAATAAAGCACCGCGTTCTTTAACACTCAATTGAGTGTCTGAAAGAATGGTTTCAGTAGCTATGCGTATATACTCCTCCACCACATCCCTTTCCTGTGCGCCATGATGTCTTGCATTTTTGATGGGCCTACGGCTCTTTATCTCCTCTCCGTCTTTTTCCCTAATATACGGCAGCCATGATACAACCAACTTCTGATAGTAGCTGTCTCTTTCAGCCGTTCCAGGGTGTGCTGGGAAAAATCTGATTTTATTTGTTCCCGGTTCTATTTTAGGTTCCTTTGAGGAACCATTTCTGATTTCATCATCCTGCTCCTTAATGTTTTTCAGAGTCATACCTTTCCACTCCTCGCGATTAATTTTACTCATCTGTTAAATTAAATTTTTCAGCTCTTAATTTCTTAAAATTTTAATGTAAATAAATCGGGCGTATCATTAAATGGAAAGTATACACTAACTTCATTTAAGTAAAATTTCGCCCATAATAATTAGTAATCAATCCATTTATCTAAAATTTTATTTTAAAGTATGTCGATTTTTAAGAAATTAACCGACATATAAATCTTTTACTGAATTCCACCCTTTTCTTCATCGTATGACCTTTTTCAGTTGATTTTATCATCTATAAAATTTCACCTCCTTAATTCCTTTAAGTTGTGATACAAATTAAATTAGTGTATCTCTAAATTACAAGTATACATCAACTTATTATAATCAATTTTTATTTCAAATAGTTACTACCATAGTAGTCATTTCAAATTTTGATATGAATTGCTTCAATATACAAATCCTGGTAAGAGGGATCGCTGACTTCTTGGGGAAGTGGTATATGCAAGTTCAACGTTTCCATTGCCCAAATACGTACCTTCTCAATAAACAATATGAACTCTTTACTGGTTAATCCTCTAGTAGATCCTCCTATTTGCGTTTGATTTCCCGTAATGTCAATTCTCTTAGGGTTAAATTTATATTTAAGTAATTCATGAATATCCTCGGCATCTATACCCGTATGCTGATGAATAGATCTCACTACCACTCCATGGTAGTATCTGTTAGCCTGCAATGATCGGTTTTTTTTATGATCGCACAGATAAATTGTATATTCTGTATTCTCCTTAAGTCTCAGCTTTATGAAGTCCTTAGCTTTATCAAATTCGGATAACCCTTTATCGTCAAATTCTTCAACACTAAATTTAATCTTTCCTGCAATCATATACTCTTTTAGATTTTACCAAGCCTATCTTAGCTCTAGTCAATAATATAATTTTAGCCCTCTTTAATCTCCGATGAAAAGAAGATAAAAGCAAATCTTTAGCATCATTTATATTTTTTAACATCATGAAAATAGATGTAAAGCTAATAGAGGAGGTGATCTCTTAATTTCTCAAAAACAACAACAATCACCTTGACCACATTCTTCCCTATAGTAGAAAAGTTCATATATCGTAATGCATAGCCTTTACATTTCCACAGCCATTAAATCAATGGAATCTTTCTCGGAGGTTATTTGCTCTTCATATGGGACAAAATACAATGCTCGCTTAGCCCTCGTTATCGCTACAAATTGTAGGTTTTTCTCTTGAATAAGGGATTCCCGAGTCTTAGCAAACTTACTAGGTATAAGATCCCATCTAAGTAAAAATACCCGGTCTGCTTCAAGCCCTTTTGATTTATGTATACTGGAAAGTATAATCGAATTCTTCTGAGGGTGAAAAATATCTTGTATTCGGTCTATCAGTTGGCTAACGGTAGACACACGAGCCGCAAGGATTTTAAGGGCTTTGTTAATACTTTCCTGTTTTTGATACACTTCCGTATTAGATGGGACCCTAACGCCCTTCTTAAATAGTTGTTCTTTAATACTTTCTAGTAGATTGTCTAAATGAAAGAAGAAAGAAGAAAGCAACCGGTTTTTAAAAGGTCGGACAATCTTAAGGTATTGCCCGACCAATTCATCGCCTATAATATACGCTTTCTTCCCTTGATCAATCAAATCAAAATAAGCTTCAATCAAAGGATCATTATTTCTGCAAAGTACAAAATCCCCCGCTTCCGCACAATCCAGTCCTTTCCAGTCCACAACCCCTTCGGGTGAGGAAGAATTAGTTGTTATTTCAGGACTGTATTTTTGCGCCTCTTCCACAATACGTTTTGCACATCTGTAGCTTACAGATAAAGGAAGGCAAGTCGTATTATTTCGCTCTGTAAACTTAGAAAAGCTATTGCTGTCTGCGCCACTGAATCCGTAAATCGCTTGATAAGGGTCTCCCACGCTGATAATTCGCTGACTGGTAATCCTATCAAGTAAAGCATGTTGACATAAATTTAAATCCTGGCATTCGTCAATCATCACCAGATCATAAGTAGTTGTGATTACATGCGCTAAAGTGACTGGAAGATAGACCATGTCGGTAAAGTCAATCTCATACTTACTACCAGAAGGTAAATTTTGCCTGTTATTATATAAATCAACGATAGAGTGAAAGGCTAAAAACTCATGTACCGATACAGGCAATTCATATTTTAGAAATAAAGCTTCAATTGCATCAGTGTCCCGGATATCTGTCAGCGTTACCCTTACCATATTCCAGGCGTTAGCAAGGTCATATTTTGATTTAGCAATAGTAGTAGGCGGTAAATCACTATTTGCAAAGAGCTTACCGGCCAAACGATAGCTCTTTTTCTCATTTACCTTTACTGCACTACCATAAGTCCTAAATAACATATTATTTCCCAATGAATGCAAAGTACTAACTTTGAATTTAGGAGGCAAACGTTTACCTAGTTCCTCTACAATAGACCTATTAAAGGCTACGAAGATAGAATTAAGTTCCGAAGGAAGCAACTTTGATATTTCTACCAAAGTAGTAGTTTTTCCAGACCCCGCAGTCGCCTTAACTAATATATTATTCGAGGAAGTTAATACTTCTTTGAAAATAGCCCTTTGATGTCTTGAGTAATTCACTCTTGTAGAAATATTTAATAATTTTAACACTATTGAGATCTAATCGAAAGTCGATTACTTTATACCCGTTGTGTTATCTCATCTCAATGAATATTACTTGAATATCTCGGGTAAAACAAAACTCATTCTTATTTATTATTTATCAAGAGGAAAAAGTGGTAGCTGTATATAACGAGGAAAAATATTTCTTGTAACAAATTCTTCGATATTTGAGCACGCCAAAAAGTCGGAACTCCATTTGCGGATCGTCTTCTCGTCTATCTCAAGTAGATTAACGATATGGGATAGATCATATCCCCGATTAATCAATTCGATACACTTCAATTTATCAGCTACTTTTTTGTCGAGGGTACAATGTTGAATGTCGAATAAATCCCGAACATTTTGTTTGCTTAGAGGAAATTCCATAATCATTTAAATTTATACAAAATCAGCAAAATGGATATATTTTTTCAAGTAATTATTACCATGGTTATAGCGAACCTTTCAATCTTATTATAATCTTAATGTAAATATAAACAGTTACGCATTTTATGTCTTTCAAAAGTATATATAGGCCTATGTATACTGCAAATATATTTTCAACTATTTTTCTAATTCATCGATAAATTTTTGAATTGATGCAATAACTTCTTCGCGATCTTTATGTATCTTATCTTTATTTTTACGGATATAACTAAGCGCCCTTCGCATTCTTAAATTATTATAATAATCAACGTGTTTAGGATTAATAGCCTTCTTGCGTGTAACATGAAGTCCATTTTTGCGATATTCTTTCAGGTATATAGCGTAGCGCTTAGTTCTAAAAGAAGGGTTATCTGAAAAACCGATAACCCACTCAATTAAAGATACTTCAGGTTTATAGTCTAGCTTTTTGCTTGGACATATTACGGTGTACAGTAGAGGTTCATGTAGAAAAATAAACCTTCCCACGTGAGTATCAATAAATCTTCTGCGCTGATAAGAACCATTAGGTCTTCCCCTTTTTTGCTGTACTTTTTGTTGTTTTTTCACCCTCTATAGGCTTTTCCTTTTTCAAGTCAATAGCTTTTCTAATATTAAAAGTCTTGCCTTTCAATATGCTCGCTTTTTTCATTTATTGAGATTTTAATTTTTTCTTCAGTTCGGATAATTCACTGGACAATTCTTGAATCGCTTTGATCATAGGACAAATAAATTCAGTATATCTTAGTCCGTAACTGTCCACATCTTCACCCTTAACTGTTCCTATTTGCCTTATAAAACCTGCAAAATCCTTTACCCCTTCCTCAGTTTTTAAGGTCTCTTCCACTTCCTGTGCAATCAATCCATAATGAGTTCTTTCACCCGTAATCCATTTGTACTTCACCGGGTTTAAGGAATTAATAAATTCCAGGCCAAGGTCCGATCTTTCTATCTCTTTCTTTTCTCTTCTATCGGACGTAGATATCATTCCATTTAAGGCATATATAGTATCAAATATATTATAAAGTCTTCCAAGATTTATAATTCCAGGGTATCCCGGCACTACCGCACCATTCTCCCCATCAGCTCCATTACCATTTCCTTTGCTTCTAATACCTGGAGTTAAAATAACGTCTCCTCCATCAGCTCCTTTTATATTCGTTCCTGTCGGAAAGGCAGCATGCCCTGCCTCTAATTTAAGGGAGCCCCCAGGTATGGCAGCATCATTAAAATTTGTGATCGTTCCTCCATCCCCTGCCTTTAGTGTTAAGATCCTTGCTTTAGTCCCAGCGGGAGTATTTAGCGATATAGATAAAGACTTATCAGAAACTATAGTTGATGTAGTGTCATCAGAACTGCCACCATTCAAAATGATATCTCCGCCTTCAATTTCCCCGTACCCTACATGTACGCCTGTGCCTACAAATTTACCGGTACTATTAATAACAACATCATTATCAAGACGATAATTATTCTGAGTATTAATCACACCATAAGTATTAACTCCTCCCCCACCTACAAACTGTCTAGAAGTATTGATCACATCAATATCATCTATGCGATACTCATTCGAAGTATTAATTACACCTATAGTATCAACACCCCCCGAACCAACAAACTGCCTAGAGGTATTGATCACATCAGTATTATCTATTCGGTAACTAGTCCAAGTATTAATCACCCCATTTGTATTAACGCCTCCCGGGCCTACAAATTGACTGGCAGTGTTAATCACATCTACATTATCAAGACGATATTCATTTGATGTATTAATCAAGCCTGAAGTATTTACACCCCCTGATCCTACAAAAGTATTAGAAGTGATAATATCTGTAGAAATAGAAATTGTACGGTTAGTGCTTAAATCTCCACCTCCGGACAAACCATTACTGGTAAATACGGAAACCTGATTTTTTAGTCTCGCCCATGCTATACTTCCATTGGAGTCAACAACTTCAAGGCTATTCACGTCTAGCCTCCCGGTGGCATAAATTCTTAAGGTTCCATTCCAATTATTTTCTGCACCGTAACCAAACTCGAAAAGATCATTGGTGCTATTATCATCACCCGCCGCAAATCTCATTGTAGCAGCATTATTACTTTCAATATGGGTGATCCTTCCAACATCATTAGTAGTAGCCGGGAAGGTAATAGTTGAAAACCCACCGGTTTTACGTACAGTCAGCGCAGCAACGCTGGTAGAATCTAGTGTCGCCTCATTTCCTATAAAAGATCCGCCTACCGATAGGTCAGAGTTAAAAGATGCATCCCCGGATACTGCAATCCCCCCTGAAGCAGATAAGCCATCCATTACATTAACACCATTATTGAAAATAGCAGCGCTACCCGAAACCTGGAACCCCCCTTTAAAACTGGAATTGCTTCCCACATCCAGATTACCACCAATCACGGCTAACCCCCCACTTACTTCAAGCGTATCGTTGGCCCTTACCTTTCCGCTAAAATTCACCTCTTGGGCGATCGTTTGGCTAAGAGCTACCGGATTTTTCAAAACAACATCAGAGCCTACCACATCCTGTACGTACCTCCGAACAGGTGTACTCGCTGATATCTTCAAAGACCTTTCCGTACTTACAAAAGTAGAGCTTAGTGCCGTCGCATAATCTTTAGATGCCTCTCTTGATATAGCATCGGTATACAATCTGCTACTGGAATTATCCTGAGCATTAATATACTGATCGGTTGCTAGATCTACTTCATTCGCGCCTGCAAAAACACGTATCCGGTTGCCTAACCAGACAAACCCGCTAGATATAGTGTAAACCGTACCAGAAGTATTGGTGAGATCTACACCACTGATCACGAACGGGTCTCTTCCGGCGTAAAAAGACTCAAAAGATTTACTTAAATCCTGTAGTGCCTGTAAATCTTCATTAAGTAGCCTTCTACCCCCGGTGTTTAATACAATTTCTACCATATTTTATACATATACTATATCATAGTCAAAAGGTGAAACCCGATAGCTTTCAACCGTTCCCACAATTTGTCTTATCAATTCATCATTACCCTCGAATGTAGCGGGTAATAAAACTCTAAAACTTTTCGGAATATCACCCGCCTTTTCAGAAGAGAAATAGACGTCAGGAGCTGAGTCGCTTTCATATTCATAATAAGTAAAAACTTCTAATACCCCCGTTTCAAAAGAAAAATAGGTACTTATGGCTAAGTCCTCATCATGAACAATCTCTATCTTATCGTTAATAGAAGTAAAAAAAGCATTATATGTGGCATTTAGGTAGGCTTCAAAAAGCAATGTCTGTGAGGTCAAGGTGGCCACAATTCTGGTATCGTTTACATAGCGCAAAAACGTATCATTCAGAAATCGTAAAGGAAAAGTCAAAGCAAGCAACCACTGCGTTTGTCTGGGTTTCCTTAAAAATGGCGGGATCAGTCTTTGAACAGTCTTCTCTAAACTTAGATTGTAGTTCGCCATTTAAACGTCTACCTCTATCGTGATTAAATCTGCAAATGTCTCCCCTAATGTTGTGCTTGCCTTTAAATAACCGCTCTCTAGTATTACCCTTCTGTCTACGTTCGTATCCACAGGACTTAAAATATCCTTAAAGCTCCTTATCGTTATATTGTTAACATCTACATCTACTACATTGGCCACGCTAAGCACCGCTTCTTCAAATTTCTGTTTATAAAATATAGCATCGAAAGGTAAGCTGACCATGAAATTATTTATTGCCGTCTCTACCTTGGTAAAAATCGTTTCATTGCTAAAAACACCATCGTGATAAACCGTCATCTTGGGCAACAGCAGATCTGGATCCAGACTACTAATAAATATCTGTGTACCTGCAAATTTAATTTGTTCAAAATACTTATTAAGGCGTACCACTTCTATACCATCAAGTTTCTGAAGATTGGACACATTTCCCTTAGCCAGCTTCAAGATTAAGGCTCTGCCTTGCAGAGTATTTGATTCAGTATAAGCCGCGCGTGTCACTAATCTTTGCGATTCAATAACCGGGTCATATCCGAGTTGAGTTCCGTTATTAATCACAACAAGCTCAGACCCATCCTGATACTCCAGAGCTTTTTGAGAATACCACATAGCAGTACCTTGTATGCGCTGATCCAGTAGGATATCAACTTCCTCTTTAAAGAAATCCCATAACACCTCATGCGTGTAGATAGCAACGGCCACGATAAATGTCCATAGCCTCCATATAGCAGTAGAAGAACGGCTATTGAGCTTGGATAACTCAGGTCTGCTATCTTTATATTTAATGATACTCTCCTGTATGGTTTGTATGGATCTGGCCATTTTTACCCCTTTGAAGTATAGGTAAAAATTTAGTGAAATGTTAAAATAGGTGATGATTGAAAACCTTCATTAATACCTTAGCAGTTGTTAATTACTTTTGTGCGGTGTTTATCTATAGACCATTACTTTGCAATGGTTCTTTCCTGAATATAGTTATCATTGTATAACTTTTATTGAAAATATCTGCTATGCATTTTGAAAACTTTGCCCTTTCCTTTGGTGTACTAGATACGAATACTAATCATCATAGGTTAGTACTACCCAAGAGGGGCTAATCGAAGAGTTTGCCATATATAAATTATATTCCTGCGTCCAGTTTACGGCTAATTCCCTACTCGAAACAGACACCTTTATTGGGGCAGCAAATAAACTTCCCTCGCCACCTATTAATCCTGTCTCATTTTCATCATAATAATTTTTCCATTTAGTGAAGGTTGGGTAATAACTAGGTATTGCAAACCATGGAAAACCATCATAATAGAATTCTCTATCTATAGAATTTGACACTTCTGCAACCATTTTAGCGCCTTTATATACATCGACGTTTCCGATCACACCATCAGGACTTACCCCAAAAAACCAAGGATATACACCAAGATATTCGACATTATTACCAGAAACCAACGTTCCTCCAGGTATCTGTCCTAAAGGATGTGGATTCCCAAAGTTGTCAGTTTTAATTGGTCCTTCAGCGTGATCGATTTCACAATGGTATGTAATAATGCCATCAATAAAAATCAGCGTGTCGGTGAATTCCGAATCAGGTATAGCATCTTTGGATGTTAAAACAACATCATCTTTATAAAGACGAAATTCAGAGGCTGCCCCAGCATCACGCTGATAATAGTAAACGTATAATTTTGATAGATGTTGAGCACCTATCTCTCCAACTTTTTGATCTACTGAATTAATGTATAAATCAGGCGCTCTATAGAAAGGCTGTACTACCCTTACTAATAAAGCTTCCGCTAACTGCTGAAAAGTCGTCCCTGCCGGAAAGGTTTGCCCGTGTTGAGCCCCCCCTACATTATCACCCCCAATATTTACCGTGATAGCAGAGGTGAGCGCAGCATTGACATCAAGGCTTTCCTGTTCAGCAATTTTAATAAAGTTAGTGTCTGAGGCCAGGTATTTATAAATGGCCCACCCGGAACTGACACTTGCATCGGCACTCGCATCTGCCACATAAATATTTTGTTGATCATTCAGGAAACCTGCCTGGGCGTCCCTGTCGGCAATATCTGTAGCTGTGGCATCTACGCTAACCACGCCCTGTATGAGATTATAAAGTTTATTCAGGGTATCACCTTCTGAAGGTACCCCATCTTTTAAAGCCATAATTGCTGAAGATAGAGCAGGGTCGGCAAAGGCGATAGCCAATGTCTTACTTACAGCAATGACCGCAATGGTTAAAGAGCTAGAAGTGATTACCGGTGGAATGCTAAAATTCGCGGGGTCAAAGGATATAGTCACCTCCTGAGAAGGGACGATCTTTATGTAATAAAGCTGATTGTCTTCAAAAAAATCACCCTCAGTATCAATGGCGGATAGCTGCGTACTCGCATGGACGTTTAATTCAAAAATTCGGGTAGTAGTAAAATTCAGAGAAGTAGATTCATTAGAAATAGTCAAGTCCTGAGATGGTAGACTCAAGTCCCCGATCCCAAGAGAAGTTTTAAATTCACCAAAAGATATTTTTGAAGTAACACCCGTTAAGGTCCTCCAAAACGGAAACTCATCATCATCTAAAAGAACATCCTGGTTTTGTAATTCTATAATTGTTCGTTGAGCCATATTTCTTTATACATTTAGTACTATTTCATCCCCCAATTCCGTGACTATAAAGTCCCCGGATTCCGTACCCAAAAATTCATGTTGAAGTGAAGGGTCGGTAAACTCACCCTCCCCATCAAAATTTGTAACTATATGATTATTTACCGTTAAAAAACGCACCACCTCATTGTCGCGAATATTTGCTTCATCAGTGACAAGGACAGTGCCGTTCACTAGCACAGTTTCCAGGCCTAAATCTGGATTATCTCGCATCAATTGCTCCACCCCCAACAGGCTTCCGTATACCTGGATGGACACATCGTAAATACTTTGCCCATATTGCACTGTATATGCCATCTACTTATCTTCAAATAACTCGCTGGAGTCAACACTGATCCGGCCATCTTCCGTAATGGAAATCCTGTCTACCTTCAATTCGTCCTTCGCCCACTCTTTTCGTATCCTGTTTTCCAACTCTTGAATATTACTTACCCCGTTAATTTCTCGCAAAATTTCAACCCCTTTAGTAGGATCATTCAATAAATTTCCCTTATTGGCCAACAAAAGCATTTTTTCATTTTGTTCAATGGAATCATCAATGGAAAAATCCCCTATCTCGTAGGTTCGAAGCGTAAATCCTCCCCTATTACCCAAATAACTCTGATACACACTTCCATCAAATACAATATTATACCCAAAATCATCTATTCCTCTCACATTAAAAGGAGTGATTAATCGCTGCTTTTCATCCACCGCAAAAAACTTCGGCGTTTCCGTACGTATACCCAAATTATCTACATGATAAACATAGATTAAAAAAGGAGTATCAGTAATGTTCGACTCAGGTATCTGAACAAAATCATCCATGACAAGTCCTGCCTGAAAACTCAAAACATTTGATCCTGTAGAAGTTAACTCAACTCCAAGAACTGGAAACCCGTTTTCATCACCTTCATAATTGGAAGTATGGAAAAATGGATTGTTGGAATTCACAACCGTCAGATCATCGCTTGAAGCAATAGCTATTAGAATATCGTTTCTATTCATTTAACTAATACTTCCTGTCCCCGTTCCGGTAACAGGCCCCCCGGTTGCACTTGACCCCACTACAGTAGTAATGACGGTTCCGGTTTTTATGTAGTCTGTTATAGCTCCCGCAAGATCATCCGCAAATTGCTTAATCTGATCCTTGCTTTCCTGGGTTGCTGTAGCGTTATATCCTAATACTAGGTTTTCAATAACCGTCGATAAATACGCAGGCACTAAAGGCATAAACTTAAAACAATTAGTTACCTCATAGTATAGGCAAAATACTTTTACTATGTTTAATAGATTGATACCATAAGGTCTATATCTTATATTTTCTTTAGATTGTATCCTGTTTACCTAAACTATATAAACAATAGAAACTATAGATCCTATAGAGCCTTTCGAAACCTTTAAATATAATTGGAATCACTTTTATTTATTCGAGGTTCTTTACGCCTTTCACCAAAAAATTTGCATAAGGGAAAATATATATACTCTTTATAAAGTATATTTTGTTACTTTTCTATAGATTCTATAGATTCTTTCTAAACTTTTTTTTAATAATAAACTTTGTCATCTTGATTTGCTTTCTTATCATTGTCCCCGGAATATAAACCCACCTTTTCATTTAAATAATTAAAAATCATTTTTAAATGAGTAAAACTATCTGTGCGATCAATGCAAAAGGAGGAGTAGCAAAGACAACCATCATTGTGAACTTAGCCGGAGCGCTGGCTAAACTTGAAAAAAAAGTATTAGTAGTAGACCTGGACCCTCAAGGAAACACTACGGAAAACCTCGGCTGCCAGGATGTAAAAGCAGACATTACCGATCTTTTACTGAAAGGTAAAAAGTTTGCTCAGGTAATGGTCGATAGGGGGGACATGCATGTTATTCCGGCTATCCATCAAAGAAGTATAAACCTGGAAACGGAACTGACCGTCACCTCACTAGGCGAAATAAAGCTTTTAAAGGCAATTAAAGACCGGAGTGATGATTATGACTATATTCTCATAGATTGTCCTCCAGGGTTAGGGAAAATTACCAGAAACGCCGTTTATGCCGCTAACTACTACATCATACCAATGATGGCGGAGCCTTTTTCCCTGGCCGGCCGCAATTTCATCATCAAATTCGCGAATGAAGCGCTGGAATTCAATGACGATTTAAAAGCACTTGGGTTCGTCTTCAGTAAATACAATGAAGATCTGAGAAATAACCTTAAACACTTTGTCGTTCGCACGGTAAACAAAGATGATTTTCCCACTTTCAATACATTTATTAGAGAAGATACAAAGCTTCAATCATGCATCCCCTTTGGACAACACATTTTTGAGTTCACAGAAAATGATTCAAAATTAAAATCAACGAATGCCGTAGAAGATTACCTGGATTTAGCAAAAGAAGTCATCCAAAAAACAAAATAAATCATGCCCACACCAGAAGAAATTGAAGCTAAACTTAGAGCAAAAGATCAGGAAGATAAAGAAAAAAGAAGTCCCAAAACCGCAAAAAAAATCGCAGAAAGTGAAAAGAAATCTTCTGGAAAAACAGCAAAAAAAACAAGTTTAGTAAGGTACATTAATGTAGATTATAATAAAAAAAGAGGAACAGAATCCTATCATATGCACCCGGATTATGCCGAAATAATCCTTAAAATTCAATACCTGAAACATCACAGAAATAAAGGAGGAACTCTGGAATACCTCATAGATTTTTTCCTCAATAACATATCCGAAACGCAAAGGAAAGAACTGCTCAAAATAAATATCAATGAAGACTACTGAAGGAAGTTCACCGTACTCTTTATATCATCAATCCTGTTCTTGATGGCTGTAAAGGTCGCTATGTTGATAAGTGGCTGTGTACCTATCGCCGTGCTGACGGTAGCCTGTTCCAGTCCTTCACAAATATCTGCTAATAGCTGGGCCGCTGTTGCTCCAAGTACCATCGGCTCAACTGTTCCGCCAGCTTCAGAAACCAATTGAATCGTGTTGGATTTAATATCGATACGCGTCTTATCCACAAAATCAATATAAGAATCATCGTCCCCTTCTCTTAAAGTAACTTTAGCGTTATCTTTCGTTATCTGGAAAATAAAATCTTTGTCTTCGTTCAGTTCCTTTAGAGATATCGTAACCGTGTGACCATCATGAGCAATCTCGGTATCCTGCCCATCTAAGGTAAAATTCTCAAAATCCTCTTCATTTTCTGTGGTCACGCGTTCAACCTTTGATATAATTTCTCGATCGGAAACTTGCATAACCAGGTTTACATGATTGCACAAAATCACAAAAGAATCTTGACCACTGTCTTGCATCAAAACCACTACTTGAGAGAATAATTTTGGAAAAATAACCGTGCCTCTTGTTATACCTTCTAAAGTCGCGTTTAATCTGGAATTGTAAATAATTGGTGACCCATTATTAGGTAAAACATCGATGGTGCCAAAGCCGTCACCGTTTGGGTCATCATAGACCGCAACGACATCTCCAATTATTACTTGCTCTTCACGTAATTTTGGAAACTCCTGGTCAACAATTCTTTTGATAGAATCACGGATTGATACTTTAGCACTGGCTTTCACGGTCTTATCCATAATTCTTAAATTTATGTGGTATTTGAACAGTCTGCCAATACCCATCTTGACCAAAGGTCTTGTGCACGGATTTTATGATAAACTCCCCGTTCTTTTCAGTATTAGTAGGGTCTATAACATACAAGGTTGTGGCAGGTTGCAAATTGTTATCTCCGAAGGCGATAAAATGTCCGCCAAATCCAGTATCTACAATCTTAAAAAAATCACCCATCACATTCTCTAAAAGTTCATCGCGTTCAAGTCCGTAGTAGTGAAGGGTGCGAGTCTGATACTGGTCCAGGTTAATCGTGGTATTATTCAGGTCTCGTTCAATCCTCTGCGCATCTTCCCGGACTTCCTCTTGGGTTTTACGTGTGTCAGCTTCTTGAACTACGATAAGTCGATCATCCATTTCTTCAGGATGCAACACGACAGTCATAGTTAGGCTTTTATTATTTTGATGTCTTGAGACAGCCCGAACGGCCACAGCTCGCTTATCAATCGTATTCAATATAAGCTGGTCACCATTATCTGCTGGTACATCGTACTCCAGATTGTAAGTAGGTGGAGTATAATCAGGGGCTTCGCTGGACCTTAATATATTCGCGCTGTTACTGAAAAAACTCCTCCCCACAACTAGCTGGCCATCTCTGATATAAGAAATTAGTCCGTCTTTCTTCCACTCATTAAGTATCTGAGCAACGGTTACATTGTTAAATCGGATTTTACCAAAAGTAATCTGCTCAGGTTTAACAACTGAGTGTAGGGAAACACCAGTACCATCTAGCAATTGATCAATAAAATCACTTAACTTATTTCTCGGGCCTCGTAGACTCAGTGAAATCTTCTTTCGCTTGAGTAGCCACGCTGCATCTTCACATAAGAGCGCAAAAGGGCGCTTAGGATCAATACCGGTAACGTAGCCCTGAAAAACCAGAGCATTGTTAAAATCATAGCCTAGCTTGATTTCGATACTATCACCCGGCCTGAAAAGGCCACGTTGAGTGAACCCATCCGAATCCATCAATACATAAGTGTTGAGTCCGCTAGTATCTTTTACAATCCATCGATTATGTTTCGGTAAAACGACTTTCGCAGTATCCGTTACCGTATCATAACTTGAATCAACGGTTACGCTAATACACTCAAAAAATTTTACAAAATCACCTCCTGGATTAGTTACCTTTATTTCGCAACTTATTTTATTGTATTGACTCATTTTAGTTACTCAATCAGCCTATAGGCTGATTTCCCCACCTTCCGGTGTCTCAGAGTTACCGAAAAACTGATCAATAGCAGATTGTAATTCCGCTCTAAGGTCTTGTTCACGGGTAATCGCTGCATCCACAATAGTACCAATCCTGCTATTTTCTTGGAGTGACGTCTTATTGGAGACCTCAATAAACACATCACTTGGCTCATTACTGATCGCTTTAATCACAAATTTCTGCGTATTGTATACCCCAGGCTCTTGTGAGAATGAAAACGACTCCACAAGCATCTCGGTAATACCATTCCTGGCCAGCTGTGGGCTTACCACACTTAATGGCTCATTGGAATCTAGAACTTCCTTTAATGCCCGAAAATCATCCGTTGGGTAGGTAGTAGGCATGTCGGTAGAAAGTATACCTGAAATAGTGATCTCATAATCACCATCGGATACATAAACTTTCCGGGTACCTTTTCGGCCATTGGTTCGGGTCTTCACAATATTTTTACGCAAACTTGGGGTGATCAAAGCACTATCAATCAAGATCTGGTCATACGTTCTGGATTCAGTCTGCCCTTCTCTGTTCAAAACCGTGTATTCCCCGGCCAGCACTACTAGGTAGTTCCGAACCGGAGTATCAAACTTGGATACATAGGGGTAGGGGTCGCCCGCATCGCCGAATAGCGTATTGGCAAATAGATTAGCAAATTCTTGTGCGCCCTGAGGTAAATCACGTTCCCCCCTTAATATCTCCTTGCCTGCCTGAATTACTCGCGTTGCACCATCATTACGAAGCACTCGTAAGGCGCTTTGAATCACAGCATTACCCCGGCCTAGATTTCCCAAAAGCTCAAATCTCCTTTGATCCTGGCGCTGAGGTGTTTGTATTAAATCAAATGTTGCCATTTAGTTAGATAGTCCTAGTTCCGTATCTCTTACTGTCTCAATCAACCCATTGGCGATCATATCAAAGACATTTTCCCCTTTTTCATCCTCAAGCAGAGTGCTCACGCTTTCCACATTCAGTAGATTCCCTATATATATAATAATATTTTTCCCCCCTGAAACAGAAGAAGGTTCTGACACAACCGAATCTTTTTCAACCAATGTCAATGCATCACCTCCCCCTAAGTCAGCTTCTATAGTTGAAGAAATCTGACGAATGGCACCAGATTTCCCTGAGCCATAGTTCGGTGCCGCGGAAGCAGGATTTGCAAGCAAATTTGTTAAATTAAAAGTTTTGGCTTCCGCTCCTTGCTGTTTACCCTTTTTAATCGCAGATCCCACTGCCTTTTCATCAAATTCATCCGCAATTGCTTTGATTAATCCGAAACTACTTGCCCCAAAAATGGCTTTTACCCATTCATTTTCTGCAATCTTTTTTGCAAATCCAACTACCTTGCCCCAAATATTATCAAAAAAGTTACCTATACTTTCAAAAACGCTGAAGACAGGTGCCGCTACTACCTTGAGGCCTTTAAAGAATGCACCTAATGCCTTCTTAAGTGGCTCTAGCTTCTGCCCAATTTGGTGGACCAACATAGACCATGACTGCCAAACCAGCTTACCGTAGAAAACTAATTTCTGAAAAAGGCCACCAATCCAGGTACCCAAAGGGACAAGTAGGTTGTTCCATATAGCGGAAAAAAGCTTCCTCACATTACCTATCCAGGTACCAAAACCCTTGAAAACAAGTTTTAAAAGATTGAATACAGTGAATACCGCAGCCCTGAATCCTTCCCACTTATTCCATGCATAAATTAGAGCCACAATGAGAACCTGTATGGCAGTAATGATGAGTCCTACTGGATTAGAACGCATCGCCGCATTGAGGCCCACTATTGCAACCCTCAAAATTCCAATAGCACGGCTTACACCGGCAATAATACCAGAGATCAGACCAAACGTCTTCAGTATCATAAAAACTTCAAACGCACCCACTGCTACAGACCTTAACGATTTCCAATGGTCCCTAGCGAATGTTAAAAAACGTTGCAAGTAATTAAAAGCCTGCCCTATAGCATTACCTAAGACAAGAAAAGCCTTACCTGTCCCGTCTATAACGAATTGACCAGGGCCATTAAGCCACTGGAAAAAGTTATTCAGGGTTGTAATAATTATACTTAGCCCAGGTTTAACTTTTTCAAAAAGCGTTATCGATAGATTTTCAAAATTAGCCCTCATCTTAGCCACTTGTCCGGAGAAGGTCTCCATCTTTGCTTTTGAAAGGGCATCTGAAATGCCCTTCACATTCCTTATTTCATTGTTAACCTTATCGATAAGAAACCCTCCGTCCTCAGTACGTTGCGTTGATAATGCCCCAAACGCGGTGCCACCAAATATTCCAAATATTTCTTTGCGATCATCAGCACTCACATCGAGCGCATCAATCTCTTTCACGATCTGACGTAAAGGCTTTAATACCCTATGTCCATCTTCACTCATTTTAGTGAAGGAAATACCGTATTTTTCCATGGAAGCCCTGGCGCTGTTAGTAGGGGCTATCATACGAATAATCATCTGTCTCAGGTTGGTACCCGCGCGTGATCCTTTGATCCCTGCATTACCAAGTAGCCCAATGGCTGCCGCCAGCTCTTCAAACTCAATACCATTTTGGGCAGCTACATTACCGGCATAAGAGAAAGACTGACCTAGTTCCCCTAAATTAACGTTAGTGCGCGTAAACGTACCCGTAAGTACATCCGCCACATCTATCATTCTGCTGCTGGCAATACCCATACCTGTACTGATATTAGTAACAATATCAGCAGCTTGCTCTACGCCCAGGTTACCAACCGCAGCAATATTTGTAACGGCAGGAAGCGCCTCATCTATTTGCATGATATTCATACCCGCCATAGCCATAAACTTGGTCGCATCAGCAACCTGACTCATGGTATAAATAGTGTCAGTTCCTACTTGCCCGATTTTACCCTTCAGGCCGGTAAAAAGATCCTCACTAAATTTATCAGATTCCTCAAGAATGCCGCGAATGTCTACGAGCTTCTTCTCAAATTGAGACCCTGCATTAATCATTGAACTGAATGCCGCGATCGTTGCCACAGGCGTGAGGTATGATCCTATTAAGTCCCTGCTTGGCATTACGCCTCTTCCATTCCCTCCACCTCTGACACCGGATACTAAACCAGCGTCGCTTCTTCTATTGTTTCCTCCAGCACCTAGTGTTTTCAATCGATTCATCTTATTGATCAATCGATCCATATGGCCATTAGCTACTTTTAATTGCTTGTTGAATGCAAGTTGTTTTTCCCCACCTAGGTGAGTGATCGATTTGCTTAGTGTGGTAACCTTCTGTCGTGTACTGGTTAATTTTTTTTCAACCCCCCCGAAAAGATTTTTTACTTTATTAACATTCTTCTCGGCATTCTTGGCAAACTTGGTCAGGGTATTCGATGCATTATCCTTAATAAGAAGGTTAAACTGTACACTTTCAGTCATATATTAGTATAGGTAAAATTTAAAGCTGATGTTTTGATGAGTAATTCGATATAGCTAATGGTTACGAGAGTTATTGAACCAGCTTAGAAAGACGAAAGGTTTTGTCAAAAGAATCTCAGAGAGATTGGATAATAATAGCCACACTGGCGGCATTGCAAATACAAAAAATTCCACTGAATCTCAGGAAAGGTGTGTAAAAAGTTAAAAGAGGAGTAGTAACTAGCTTTTGTTAAAGCTAAAAAGAAAGGTTAAAAGAAAGAAGTCACATCACTGTGTCCTTCTTATCATTTCGAATACCTTACGTCCTTTCGTATCTAAAACTTTACCGGAGTTATTTTTTTTTGTTTTTTGACCCGTATTATAAATTTTGTTATAAAGCCAATTTGCGTCTTCCGCTAGTACTGCGAACATTTCATCGTCCAACCGGTCAATATCCACACCTGGAAAAAGATGACGGATAAGAATTAATCGTTTTCTAATCCCATCTCTGTCAGGCTTATCGGATACCTCCGATTGGTCTAGAACTTTTTTATGGTAGCGGATCTAACTTTTAGCAACTCTTCTAGCTGGTTGACCGCACCTAAAAAAATATCGTCATCATTTTTAATTTCTTCGTCACCTTCCAAGAAGCATGAATTGATAATTACCTTACCTCCGGGAATTACCTCACTTTTAGCGGCCATGCTCGTAAAAGCGGAAAATTCTTGAAGATTAGGCTTTCTAATCCAGGCCCTGTATACCTCTTTTTCGTCTTCTTCATCACCAAAAACCTCAATAAGATATACTTTACTTTGTCTGTGCTTTTTCTTAATTTTTTCAGCTTCATCAGACAAGGTAATTTGCAGGTCCAATTCTTTTTCTTTTCTCATAATTTTCTCAAACTTTATTTGAAACTCTGAAAGGGATAGGTAAAACCCTTAATATATTTAGTGGCGCTTCAAGTATAAATGCGCCTATAGATTAATTACCTAGTCCTATGATATTGCTATCATTCCACTGAATGTGGGAAGGATTAAGCTCCAATTCTTTCTCTATCATCATATCATCTTGCGATACTTCCACACCATTATTACTAATGTAGCAATTCTTAATAACGTGTGTGACCACACGTGCAGCTACAGGATGCAGATAACTCACAATCACATCAAACTCTCCAAGATCCTGAAGTCTGCCAGACGGAATGTTACTACGAATATCCTCTATATCTTCCATATGCAAGGTAATCTTAGCCTCAGACTCTACGTTTCCAAATCCTCTGGAAACCGGGAAATTACCTGCCCCATAGTTAAATTCAGTTTTCTGCTCGTCTGAATATTCAATTTTAGATACACCATTAAGCGGAGTACTAATATTTGAAAATCTAATCTCGACCTGTGACCAGCTATAGGCTTTGCCATTGATTAAAGGTTGTGCCATCTATACTTGAATTTTCTTGTTTTAAAATTTATTGTGATGTACTGGCCGCTAACCCAATCTCTACCTCTACTTCTTTATTCACACCAACTGGTATAATTCGATACTTTATATTCAGCTTATCGGTAGCAAGTACATCCTGATTGGGATCAATTTCTACTGTAAAATCACTAATTTCCAAAGCAATTCGCATCTGTGAAAGCTGAAAGCTTACTAGGGATTTAAATTGCTGAATGGTCGCTATCGAAAGGGTTCCGTCAGTAGCTACATAGAGAGGCTGATTCAACGTAGGAAGAAGTGCAGTGCGCACGAGTCTTCTGGACTTATCGATTACGCGATTTCGCGCAAACGTTCTATAATCACCGGTCGATGCTGTCGTATCACTGGTGAAATAGGTACCGGATCGGCCTACATATTTAATTGGGAAGACATACCCCAAATTCTCAAACGAATCCAATTGAGTTCTGGAAAGAGCATCAATGTTGGTAGAATCTGCCAATCGTTTACTGGTAGGACTTTCATCAGCGATCGACCCAAATCCAAAAGCAATCGTATCCAGATCCGTACCTCCAACATTGAAATTATTGACCCAACCTATACTTTCGTGTACCTTAGCAAGTGTAGCAATACCTAAAGCAGTACCTACTGTGCCAATAGTTGCTTTCTTGGCCTCATTCCCGCTTTGCAAATCTTTAATGAAATCCGAGTTGCCTTGACCAATTAATACGGTTACGCGATGGTCGGACCCAAGTACAGTAGGAATCAGTGACCTATCCACATCAATACCACCTACTGAAGAAGTATTGGCATGAAGCAATACAGAGTAAGGCTGATTCAATGCCGCGTCGCTTTCAGCAGTGCTTTGAATAGCTCCGGTCAGGGTAGGAGTATAGGGATCTGTACTCATCGCTCCGGGCAACCAAAGATCTTGCTTGGTGTACACGCCTATTTGACGGATTTTACCCTGTGAAGCTTTCTGTACATCAGACAAAAAGCTGAAGTCACCATCCGCAGTAATATCTCGTACACCAATGAATAACTGACCGTTTGGGTTAATACGGAAAAATTCCTTGATATGGTAATGAGGCACCCCATTTTCGTAATTATTCGTTGGAGTCACGGAATCAAATGCCTTAAAACCTAAATCCTCAGCCTCTTTAAATGAAAAAACCTCGTATACATCACCATTTGAACCTGTATTATTGGTTGACGTTGGAAAGGTAGCTACATCAAATACAAGTGCAGAAATATGGTCCTCTCCGGCCAAGGCCCTGAAAAGATTTCTATCCGTAACCTTATATGTTATTTGCGGTAAAGCCATGTAATGGAATTATTTATGATTTGTAAAAAGGGTTCTTTACCTTCTTGATTTCCTTTAATGCCTTTAGCATCGGACTTTCAAAAAATAATCGCTCGTTTTTGTCGATATAGAAATATTTGTCCGATAAATGCACTTTTAAAACTCTGTCATACTTTTTATAGATACATCCCCTTTCGGCTTCCTTTGTAAAAGTTTCTTTTTGAACAGATTCATTCTTTATCGCTGATTTTTCACTTGGAGGGACATCTTTCTGCTCTTCTTTTTTAGATTTTGACACTGGCATTATCGAATATTTTTTTGTTAAGTATAAAAAGGGCAAGCTTTTGCCTTGACAGCTAGGCCCCTTATTAAAGATTTAGTCCTATTCCTTAAAGAGCTAATACGCTTAGTTAACATTCAACCCATTTCTACATTAAGCAAGAGTAAACGGAGTATGTAATACCAATTCAGAAGGCTGGGGGATTTCCGTGTCAGCTTTCATCAACATCTTGAAAAAGTAAAGTTCAGAATTATTCTGTAGCTTATCTACCTGAAGTACTTCATCGTCATTCACCACGTCCACTCCCATCCATAAGTTAGATTGCATACTCGGAGAAAACCGGCCACTTAGTAACGTTTCCACAGGGAATCCATTCACTTTGACGATTCGTATACCTCGGAAAGAATCCCTGTTTGTCCCGGTATAGTCAGCATTCTTAAATTGTTGTTCAATCAGGTGTTGATCGTAAAGGTCCCAGGTCGCCCAATCCATAACAATTTTTAAATCCTTGGCACCTCTGATGGATTTGGGAATAGCATTAAAAAGATCATTGAGAGCGGTAATAATAGCAGCTCCGGTATTAAGTCGGGAATTACCTGAAAGAATAACCTGATCTCCGGTAGAGCCATTTATTACACTGTAAAGCATTTTAAAAAGAAGTCCGTCAAATTTATTAAGGTTCCCGGACCCTGGCTCAATACCTCCGGCAGCACCACCTGTGGTCATGGTTCCCGAGGTCGTTTTCTTCCCGTGCCAGATTGCGGTTCCCAAATATAGATTCAGCCGCTTGAAAATTTCACTTACCATGGTCACCTGAACTGTAGGGTCTAGTTCTCTAAATACAAGGTTTCCTTTAGGCTGCGCAAACCTCCAAAATTGTTCTAAATCTCTCGGATTAAACTCCGTGTATACCATGAAATCTTGAGGCTCTAATTTCTTTTCATCAAGGGTGAAAATACCTTGTGAATTCACCGGTGTCTCTGGTGTGGCAATTCGGTCCTGAACAATCTCGCTAAGAGTCATCCTAGGAATAGTATATTCTTTTTGTATACCAGATCTAACCATCAGTAGACCTTTATCTACCGTATCATTGCCTGTGAAAGCTTTAGTAATAAAAGCCTCTAAGACTTCACCCGAATAAGTAGAAGTAATTGCATAACTCATTAGTCGTCCTTTATTTATCGTTTTTTTTTAATTGATTAGGCGTACTCTTTGGATAACCGGGCATTGATGTCTTGGAGCGTAGACGCTATGCTAGGAAGCCTAAGTCCATTAGCATCATCAACATTAGCACCATCTCCAGCAAATACGTCACCCTTAGAAGCTTTTACCAATTCAGACAAGGGCTTTTTCTCACCGATGGCGGTTAAGCTGGCAATGGCTGTTTTTGCGCATTCGGGGTTTGAAGTTAATAGGTTGGCCCATACTTCTTTTTCATCTTTTGGAATCCGGCCGTCAGTTACAGCTTCAGAGATAAGCTTATCATTCTCAGCTTTGACTGCTGCTTCTTTTTCGGCTTCAAACTCTTTAAGTCTATTCGCTAGTTCATTAATCATGGATGCCGAAGCTTCTACTTTTTCATGAGCCTTCTTCAACTCAGTGCCCATAGTTGTGTTGGTCACTTCTAACACACCATTAGATTTTTCCAGCTCAGTAGCACGATTAAGCAAATCTTTAATCTTGGCCTTAGCACTAGCCGTAGAAGCATTCACTTCTAGGCCCAATTCTGCATTGATTTCTTCAAGCATCTTATCGGTTTTTGTTTGAGTATTAAAAATTTTATTGTGAAATGAACTAATCCGATTACCTAATTCGTCGAATTTCTCTCCCAGGTCTTTGGCGTCAATTCTAACTATATTCGTCCTGGGTGAAGAGTTGAATATCATCGCCTTCACATCAGCAATAGTGTTCTGTATTACCGAAATTTCCTCCCTTCTTTGCGCAGGAGTTTCAATAATATTTTCACGCTGAATAAACCCTTTGTCAACAGCCATTTCCGCATCCATCCACGTACCATCCTGCCCATCTTCACCTTTCATCAAAGATGTAATCTCTCCCCTTTCCTTGTTCAATCTCGCCATATACAGCTTAATAAGCTGTTCTCTGAAAATATTCAACTGCTGGTCATCCACGTCAACTAGGCTGGTAGAAGTGAAAAATGGATTATGCACCATTAAAGAAGCATAATCCATCATTTTTGTGCGTTCGGCGACGATTGAAACAATACTAGCCATACTCGCGGCTATCCCTACAATCACGCCTTCTGTAGGCACGCCGGAGTTCATAATTGTATCTACGATAGACCATCCATGACGCACAGAACCACCGGCAGAGTTAACCCGGATTTGGATAGAGGAAGAAAAGTGTTCGAGGTATTTAAATTCTCCTATGAAATCCTGAGTAGAAGACTCGTTTATATCATGAAAAAGGTTAATGACTGATTTGCCGCCTTCAATGGCATTCTCAATACATTTAAATCCTGTTTGTTCAGCTTCTTTCACAGAGAGGTAATCCTCGATTTGATGTTATCAAACCAGTATAGGATTACTTATGAAAAAAGGTTAATAAAAATTCAAATTTTTACAAATTATTCTATAATTTCGCGGCCGGCATACTCTTCCATCAACATCCGAAAGCTTCCCTCATCTAATTGAACCACATATTGAGTCCCTGAAACCATTGTAATATCAGTTAAAGAATCGTTTCTTGCGAAAAACGTCTCCACTTGATCCATATTAAAATACAGGTTTCTAAAATGTAACTGTTCTTCTTCATTCCGACGTTCGGTATACATTCCCTCTTCTTCTTCTAAACTTATATCGTGAAGTTCTTCGGCATATACCGCAGGCAATAAATGCATTACTTTCATACGTTCAAATCCTTAAAATTTGTCTTACTCGTATTCCTTTTCATGTATAAAAAATAGTTGAATCTTTTCTAACGAATAGGCTAAAGCCGGAGTAATTCATGTCTATACTATTTCTTCTATGCCCTCGTCCTTAGCGGGCAAGATCAGCTTCATCAACAAAATTTGGATACAATACTGGAGCGTTCGGATTAATAGTCGGGTCGTTTGCATTCTCATAATCTCCATAAATATCCCCAGATGTATCTTGAAATGTAAGCTTATAATATGCATTCCACTCAATAATGTTATCATAAAATTCTGGTTGCTCATCCAGGTATTTTTCAATAGTAATTAATGACTCGTGGATATCTTTGCCTCGAATTACTGCCTTATTGACCATATTGACCACATCAAATATAAGCGTTTCATCTAGTATCAACTCATGTAACACAATTTTAATACGTACAGTCGCATCAGCAAGCGAGGTGCCCCTTCCTTGAGTAGTATGTAAAATATTTTCAAACTTGATAAATAGGGCCGGGAAAGGAGTCACCTCTTCTGTATTTTGCGCCCCTCGTATTTTAGACATCTGTCCACTTTCCACTTCAATCGTCTTAAAGTAAGTAGTACCCTGGTCAGGAGCCAATATCTTTTCAAGTTCTTGCTTCAATGCTAAGTACACTTCCTTCATTTTCTGGAAAAACTTTTTAATACCACTGAGCGAATAACCTCAGCGCTTTTCCTATTCAATTCATAGGAATTTCCCATATATTTTCGTTGCACTTGGTTTATTCCTTTATTGTGGTAATAACCGTATGGAGTATCATTGTATACTTGAATACCGCCTGAAATAATACGCCATTCATTGGATCTGCTTAACTTACCGGTTTCGTATAGTATCCGGTCTTTCGGTCTCCGATTTCCAACACGAGTAGCCCATTTTTCGAAATGTACATCGGTAAAACCTTCTTGCTTAAAACTATCATCAAAGTGTTTTTTAGCTATCTTACCTAAAGCGGGGTACATCTTTCTGGTCCTATCCGAAGCCAGCCGGTTAGGGTAGGACTTTACTAACTTCAAAAATCTGTCCGGGGTCAACATATATTATCTGGTAAATAACTGCTGTCCTTCCGTGACAGATTTTCTAATATCATCCACAAATTTAGACGGGACATTAAAGTAAGGGTGATGCTCCCCAAATATAACCCCCGTCTCACCAACATTACCTCTAAACACTTCAGGAACTTCCGAAATGTCAGGTAACTTTCGGTCCTTATTGATTGTTCTTCCGTCAGTAGTACCCGTATCAAATACGGTACATCTGCACCCATATTCCCATGGCGGCAAGAAGTAGCCCCAAAACGAATCGTTCTTTCGCCTGCGTATACCGTCTAATTGTTGATGATTAGCACGCACGCGATCATCGCCTACTGTCTGGTACTGGAGGATGGTATTGGGATCATCGATACCTCGCCATATGGCTGAAACCCGCATCGAATGTTCGATATGATTAGACTCTGCAGTAAAAAAAAGTTTATTGTATATGGAATTCAATTTTCTGCTCTCCGCCTGGAATAAATCTAATCTTCCTTTGAAGCTATCTTTGGATTGATGGATGGAATGAAGCAATTGGAATTGCTTTACGGCAGCAAAAGCCCAAACGTGATCCCATACACCCCGAAAATATTTATTTTCGGGGTGTCCCAGGTCTATAGTTCCAAGATCCACACCATATCCTGATCTCACAGCCTCCAAAAATTGCTCAGCGCTTTTTAACACAAGATCTGCATCTGTAACTATTTCCTCGCCCTCTAATATTTGCGGTAGGAGAGGGGCTAATATTTCGTAATACTCCTCATGTTTCTTAGGAGCTATTGCATTGATTAGCTTGACACGGTCAGCAAGATGCGTATGTCCTCTGGCTGGCTCGTAGATTTTAGACACTGAAGTAAGGAGTGGATGCTTGGCTGTATCTAGTCCTACAGAAGCAATGATAGTATCAAAAATTCCTGTGGTGCTTTTATTCAACGAAGCAGCAATAGTTGATTGGTTTCTTAAAAAGTTCACTTGATCATCGCCTGCACCTCCGGTTTCCAGGAGACCGCCATTGCTTTCTTTCAGGATTTGACGGCCTACTTTGATCCCCGTCTGTTTCTCAATTTCTTCAGGGTCAATCTCATAGCTCTTGGTCAATACATCAAGTATTTCCTTCACTTCACCGGGAGACAATTCATTGTTATTACTATAAACAAATTCCTGGTCACCCCTAATCGCCATACCCTTTTCCCTGAATCGCCACATAAACTGTTCATTAACAACATGTACAACAAACTCACGCATTGCCTCTACGTGGTTTTTGTAAATTTGATATTGAATCTGAGCAGCTCCCACATAGGTTTGCTGTTCCGTGGTCGCCGTCTGGCTTAGAATAAGCTTGGTCAGCTCATCATTGCATACTCTCACCAGTTCTGTATAAATCTTATTGGTATCATTGGAAATCTGATCTTTGATATCAATTTCATCATCAATGCCCGTGATGATGATTCGCTGGTCCCTGGAAGAAGCAATCTCATTAGCCAGTCTTTGTTTATCCTCTGTTTCATCCATAACCGTTTTACCATGCACCAGAGGGACACCATAAGTTTCTGCTGTCTGGGTATGAGCCGAAATAGCGAAACGTTTAGACATTACCATAGGCGCAGCTTTCAAAAGCCAACCAAACTGCTCATCCCCATCAATAAGCACATAATCTGTTCTAAATCGATCGGTGGTGACATCCCACCCTGCGTTATCTTCAGGATATTCAAGTATCAGATGATCGCCCGGAGCCACATTGCGTCGCTCAATCGATTCAATTTTCTCCAGTGTGCCCGTGTTTGGATTCACCCCCCCCAACTCAATCATACTGTACGCGTACAGCTTGGAAAACAAAATCTCTTTCACAAGTTTTGTAAACCATCGGGTTCGAATCAGCTTGGTCGCTGCATCATCCCTGCTCCTATCTGCATTAGCTATAAAATACCGCTCCCCTAAAATGTGATGAAATAGCGTATTGATTATACTGGTAAGATGCAAGTCCTGCATCGTATAATCATAAATATCCATTAACCTAAAGCGATGATCAACCCGGCTGCTAAGATGCTTGTAATACTTGTAGTTACTTACATACTGATATTCACGTAAATAATCCGCAACCCTTTTTTTCCCCCGGTCATAATAAGCATAAAGCTTGTCAAATTCAATACCATCGGTTCTGGTAGGCCCCATTCCTGAGAATATAGATCGATTCATTCCTGCGCTATTCAATGGCATAACCTAGTATAGGCAAAAAGAAAGAAGCTCGTTATAAATTGCTAAAGATTGGTTTGGATTGCTCCTATATCAATCCGAGCCAATATCACCTGAACTCAAAATTCGCTCTCACGCCCGAAATATACCTTTTGCGGGTCAGACGGCCGGGAGCGGCTAAATCAATTACACGAGGGTATTTGGTATTCCAATACCGGAAATATTTAATCAATTTGTTAAAATGTGAAGGGTGAGAAAGGTACACGCATAAATGATTCGTATTCTTAAGGTAGTCGCGCATCAATTCAAGGTTTCTCAACCTCCATTTTTTACTCACTTGATTAGGATAAAAAATAGATAAAACGATAACACCTCCAAAATAAAAATTCAATACATTTTTTGACCGATAGACGTCTTCCTTTATCAAATCATAATCCTGATAGTTGTTAACTATTTTTAATAGCGTTGATATATACATATAGGGTTTAATAATTTTCTATTCCTTAATCCCTCTTCTCTGAAGGGAGAAAGGAAAAAGACCCCCTTACCCCCTAAAGATGTTACTCCTCGGTCGAAATGTCTAACGGCTGAATTACCCCCTAACTACTACTTACAGATCCTCTTCGAATACAATTAATACTGTAGAAGAGTTGATCAATGTGTTCATCACAGCCTGCTACCTACTACCTACCCGGGCAAAACGGGGTTGGGTTTTATACTGACAAGGTAACCTTTTCCAGTTTTGCGTTTTTTTACCCTAAAAGAGTGAGGTCTCCGCTTTTTCCTCTTTAATAAGTCACAATAATAATATAGGTAAACCAAAAAAAGAAGGTATAGACAATGTTTCATTCTTAGTTGGAATTTAGAGGGGTTTACTATGCTATCCTTGTGCTTCATTTCTTGCGCCTCGAAAACAATAACTGCCAACTAACTTTTATCAGACAGGGAGGATAAAAACTAACGAATTTCAAAATACGTATTTTGAAACATGAGAACGGAGGTGAATGTAAATGCTAACATGCTAACTTGGGCAATAGACCGAGCAAGATATGATTTGCATGAATTTGCAGAAATAATGCCTCGAATTACTGACTGGATAAATGGAGATAAAAAACCTACAGTCAAACAGTTAGAAAAGTTTTCCAAAAAAGTCTATTTACCCTTCGGCTATTTATTCCTACCAGAACCCCCTCAAGAGAAAGTACCAATACCCTTCTTTCAGACTAACGGAAATCAAACAGAGAAAGTAAGTATCAATGTTTATGATATTATTTTGCTACTTCAGCAAAGACAAAATTGGTTAAAGGAGTACTTAGTTGATAATGGACATGATACTTTAGATTTCGTAGGAAAATTTAAAGGAAGTAATGATATCATGTCCATTGTCAATAGCATTCGGGAAGTGCTAAGACTTCCTGAGGATTGGGTAAGACATTTTAAGACTTGGGAAGAAACTCTAAATCATCTTGTTGAAGTAATCGAAGACAGAGAATAATTACTGTTTTCAATGGAGTTGTTGAGAACAACACTTACCGTGCAATTGAAGTTGAAGAATGTAGAGGTTTTGTCTTAGTTGACGAGGTTTCTCCTTTTATGTTCATAAATAACTCCGATGGTAAAGCTGCTCAACTATTTACCATCGTTCACGAACTTGCTCATATTTGGACTGGCCAAAGTGCTGGATTTGATTTCCAAACTCTTCAACCTGCGAGTGATGCAATTGAGATTTTATGCGATAAAGTTGCAGCCGAATTTTTAGTTCCTCAAAGTGCTTTCAATGAAAAGTGGAGCGATAATCCAAGCATAAGTGCATGCTCTCGTTACTTCAAGGTTAGCGAAATTGTAATTGCTAGAAGAGCACTTGACACTGGAAAAATTACAAGAAGTCAATTTTACGAATTTTACGAAGAATACAAGAACAGAGAATTTGTAAAGAGACAGAATCAAAGTCCTGATGGTGATTTTTATGCAACAGCCAAGAAAAGGTTAAGCATGACATTTGCTACCCACATCAATAATGCAGTCAAAACAGGCCAGCTACTTTATCGAGATGCCTACAAATTGACTAGCATGAAGGGAGATACTTTCGATAGGTTTTTTGCTAAGACCATATAATTTCTATGAAGACATACTGCCTAGTTAAAAGTAAAAGAAAAAATAATGAAAAATCTTCCCTATGGTTAAAATAGTACACCGAATATCTCAAAAACTAAACAGGCTTCAGAAGTTACAAAGGAATATGATATCAAGTAGCCTATTTGGTTCCTCTGGAATTAAAAAGAAAGTCATAAATGGAGAATACGAACTCTAAATACAAATTAATACTTCATCGTTTAGCACAGATTTCGAATTAACAGAAACGTACTACCCCGTGAAAACTCCGAATCAGAATAAAGAATCCGAGATAATTTATATAAATAATAAAATAAACCGAAATAAATTTTACTTAAACTTTGTATCTAAGCTTAATGTATACTTCATTTACATTTTACAAGTTATTTAAGATATTTATATATCGATAATATAAAAATAAAACTATGGGTCAACTTTGACACATTTAATTACCTACCTGAGAAAAAATGACGAGCAGCCACGAAACCAAAAAAATAATAAAATCCTCTGCAAAACAGATTTTGAAGTTCAAATCATGAATTTAGGATTTCAAAATAGTAAATTATCGTTACGGCTAAAGATATTATCCAAACCCATAATTTAGTAAAGAAAATTAAGCACAACATCATAAAGAATAGAATGAGATTACTTCACAAAGGGGAATGTGAGTTTTCCTTTGAAGTATGCTTTGACTTGGATTGCTTTTATCGTTTCCTGGATATTAACGACTCCGAAAAGGGAATCAATAGACTTTTTGGATTATCATATGGACTCCGGCCTTGGTTGAAAGGTAGGAGGTTCGTGCCAGCTCATAAAAAAGATGCAGTCTGGATAGGATGGAAGCCTAGTAGGTTCCAAAATCTAATACAACTTTTCCTTTGTTGTTACCAGAAGGGAGTAGGAGAGTGCCATTATTTAACATCTATGTGCATAGCTGGGGAACAATATTATCTACAGGTAGTATACAATCGAGGAGCGTTAAAGTGTGTGGTAATAGATACAGAATTGATGTTAGAGGTAGCATCTCTTGCGCTTCGGGGTATTTATCTTCCTGTTAATAATTGGGGTTATCTGTTGTATCCACATCTTGCAAAAAAAGCACCAACCTCACGGAAAATGAATATCCATTTAAACAAAATAAAATTATTTAAATAATGAAAATAATAAAAGGCTTTTTACAAATTTAGAAATGAATTAGAAAATGGATATACACCTGATCAAATATTCAATAATCATAAAAGAACTTAAGGTTATTGCGCACGTATTGGATAACGGGAAAGCAATACTTCCTTTTGGGGGTAAAGGTAATTACATTACCAAAGAGGAATTTTTAGAAAACCCATCAGGTTTGGGGTATGGAGCTTACCAGGAGATGGTACTCAAATGCTTTGAAGAAGTAGAAGCTAAGATTTCGGCAGAAAGAGAGTAGACAAAACCACAGCAAGGAATAAAAGGGGAAGTGTGAGTTATTAGAAATGAATATTTTTCATATGTTGTTGTGGCTATTTAGTCGAAAGGAGGTGTTCAAATGAACGCCTCCTTTTTTTATTGTGGAATCTTCAGTATACATTCGCTTTATTATGAAAAAATACATCGCTTATTACAGAGTATCTACCAAAAGGCAAGGGACTTCAGGGTTAGGGCTTGCTGCACAAAAAAAGATCGTTCAGCGATGTATCAGCAATCATAGTGGAGCAATAATTAACGAATTTTCAGATATAGAAAGTGGTGAGAAGGTAGGCCGTCCGGGTCTTTTAAAAGCAGTAGCTGCTTGTGCAAAGCATAAGGCTACATTAGTCGTTTCCGATATTGACCGTTTATCCAGAGACGGATTTAAAGTACTAACTATTATACACGCAGCCGGAGTTGAATACATAGAAGCAAAGTCTCCATATGATACGGAGTTGTCCAAAGAATTAAAATTTGTTATTGCTAAAGATGAAAGAAAAAAAATTAGCGAAAGAACCCGGAACGCGCTTGGCATCTTGAAAGACAAAGGAGTGCAATTGGGGAACCCTCAGAATTTTTCCGATGAAGCCCGGATAAAGGGGAGTATTGCAAATAGGTTAAAAGCATTGACAAACGATGCAAATAAACGCGCATCTATACTTATAAATGAATTTATGCAAAAAAATTTTACGCTTCGCGAAATAGCCGATAAGTTGAACAAAAACGGCTATAAAACACCCACCGGGGCGTTTTTTAAACCTATGACAGTGAGTAGAATACATAAAAGATCTTTACTGTGTAAATAAGTTTTCTATCGATTGGTAAATTTTTGCTTATATACTCATTATATTAGCGATGATGTTTTAATTCTCACCTGATGAAATAAATATTAGCGTATGAAAAATAATGAAGAAAAAGTAAATATTACGACTGAATGGGTAGATGTCACCCCCGAAATGGCAGCAGAATTGCTAAAGACCAATAATGAAGGGAATCGAAAAATTACCAAGGCAGCCTCTAAATTCATCACAGAGCAAATGAAAGAAGGTGCATGGAAAATAACTGGCGAAACGATACAAATTAGTGACCAAGGGAGGTTAATCGACGGCCAGCATCGTCTATTTGGGGTAATTAGATCCAACACAACGCAAAAATTTTTGATCGTGAAGGGGGTACCCGATGCAAATCAGACGGTAATTGATACTGGTAAAAGTAGAACCGCGGGGGATGTGCTATACATGCACGGTATACCTAATCATACCATTGCGGCAGCCATTATTAAGAAGTATCTAAGACTTTTAAGGAGTGTTACTTCCTATGGAGGAGATAAACGATATATTGCTTCAAATGACAAAGTACTTGAAGTCTATAACAGTAGACCTAGATTTTATGCCAGTATCACTCTTGCGGCGCAAACTTGGTACAAAGAAAGCAATCATCTTATATCACCATCTGAGATCGGTGGTATTTACACCCTCATGTTAGATAAAGTAGCTGGTGGCAGGTTTGATAAAATAGTAGAAAGAGAAGAGTCAGTAGAAGAAATAGAAGCTAGGGAAGCACGCGGAGAATTCAATGAGATTAAAAGGTTTTTTGATAAACTGTTTTTAGGTATAGGCTTAGACATAAATACTACAGTCTATGTATTCAGACAGCAATTAAATAGGATTCGAATAAATAAATTAAAATATAACTCTACAGATTTTTTCATCTTATTTGTGATGACTTGGAACGACTACCTGGAAGGAAGGTTCAGAAGGAAATTAGTAGTCCCTAAAAGTGGTAAGGTTCCCTCAATGAAAACCCTATCCAGCGAACAATCCATTGAGTTTGCACCCGAGCAAAAGGAAGATAAAAAGGAGAAAGAGAGGGAAAAAGTGAAGGATTAATGCTCTTGACCAAATCCCTCCGGTTAGGTTGGTTCACAAAGCGTCCTCCGGGACGCTTTTTTTAGGTTAAAATAATTTAAAAACTAGTTGTATTATATACTCAGTATACATTAAGTTTTATAAATAAAATAACCCCAATGTATCCAATATAAAATTAGACAGATCTTTATCACACCGTTATCCACCATAGATACCTTCAATAAATCGTTAATCTTAGTTCTAATACTTTAATGATGATAAAGTTTGCAGACCTTCCACCATTCGATGCCAGCTTAAAGGATTTTAGTTTTTTAAAAATAGGGGATGAAGTAATTTTAGATGCTTTGGATCTATTAAATTTAAGAGAGGAAGATAAGATAATTGACCAAACAGAATTGGCTTATATCCATGCAATAATTATCAATTGTAAAGTCGTGATTTTACAAAATCAGAATGGCAGTTTAAAAATACAATTCGTCGAGCTTTCCAAAGAAGAGCAAGTATATCGAATGCAATATAAAGGAATGCTCAAATCACATCAAAACTTAATCAACCGTATTGAGAGTAAGATCGTAAAAAATCAGATTTGTTTAGCTAAAATCAAGCTAATGCAAAGCATATTCCCTTTAAGGGATTACAGCATTTATTGGTTTATGTTCACTCGAAAAAAGCAACTTTTGGAAGCTATAAACATCACATTTTTTTTCGGACTTTTCGTATATGAAAATTGATCTATTAAAGTAGGCACTTAGTAGTAAATAGTCAAGTTTTTGCAGTAGACCGGGCTATGAGCAACCACTCTGTCCATCAGACGATCAAATATTTTACCCTTCATCAGATGGCGGTTAAACCGGTAACACTATTCGTCTAGATATGCTTGTAGATGTTCCACAGCATGATGGGTGCCACGAAGCCAAGCTTTGAACATCATGATCGCTTGATGCATCTCGGGGAAATGCTCCCCTTTTACTAGAATAACCTTTTCTTAAGACACACCCTATGGGCTATTTACCAAATGAATTATTTGTAAAATAATGAAATGAAAGCCGAAAAAGTATCAGGCAAACGCATCTTCATAGCATGAACTCCCTTGAGGAAAATGGATTGCACAGAACTTACAAAAGATTGATTGCGAAACAGATGCTGGATCTATTTCCGAAACCGAAAACGATAAATTTGTAATATGTTCCATTTATAAATTTTAACAAAATCAGTATGAAAAATTTAGAAAAAATTATTAAAGTACTAGTATTAGGTGCCATCGCAACTATCGCAATTTCCTGCGAAGAAGAAGAGGAAATCAATGTGAAAACACCTTATCAAATTATGACAACTGGAGGGAATGACGGTTCTGGAACGGGGCATAATCCACCACCCGCATCGTAATGGTATTGATCAAAGTGTCGTAGTAAAACATTTTTCTATTAATTTAACCACATTATTTTTAATGTGGTTTTTTTATTAATTTTGCATAAAACTTATTATTATCATTAGATAATTATACTTTCAGCTAGCGTTATGAGTATATTAAGAGGGTCGCGAATCAAAATAACACTTCCGATTCTTCTCTTAACTTGTTGTTTATCAATTGATAAAGCAAATGCTCACAATATAGATATACCAGTTGACCATTTTAGTAAATCTCAAGAATTTATCAAAAGCAATGATTTGGATATGGCTTATTACCATGCCAGAGAAGCATTAAAATTGGCATTGCAGGAAGGGGAGCAGAAGGCCATAGGTAAAGCATATTGGATTGCCGGCTACATTCATTACATAAAAGGGAATCTTTCAAGGGCATTTGAAGAATACTTGTCAGCAAAAAAAGTGTATGAGTCCATACAAGATTATCAATCATTAAATAAGATTGAGGAAAACTTAGGAACCATAGCGTTGGACGAGCAGAACTATGAAGTCGCCATTGAAATGTTTTCTATTCGAAAAAAGACAGCAGATATGATGGGAGGATTACATTCTGCCAGAGCCTATTTTGATTTAGGTATAGCTTATTTTAATGATAGTCAAATCAGCAAATCTTATGAGATGCTTATTAAAGCAGCTGGAATTTATGAAACAATGGATGAAATCAAAGTAAATGAGTTGGCCAGAACCTACATTCAAATCGGGATTTGCTATTTCCATCTCGCTAGAGATCTTCCTGACAAACATTGTTACGATAGTGCCTTGGCTTATTATCAAAAGGCAGAAAGCTTAGATGAATCAAAAATCATCCAAGCCATGTGTACGAATAATATAGGGAATGTACATCTGCATAGAAATGAGCACATCAAAGCGCTAAACATGTTTCGAAGAACTCTTGAAATTAAAGAAATCATTGCCAGTGATAGGTTAATGACTTCAACATTAAAGAACATGGGTATTTTGTATTTCAAGGAAAATCAATATGACTCCTCGGCTTGCTATTTTCAAGCATCCATAAATAAAAACAATGGGTTCATGAACCACGCGCAAAACCTATCTGATCAAGAGTTATTTATAGAGATGAACAAAAGCGAAGATCTCATGGAGTCATATATTTACTTGGATTCCATTGCCGCAATTAGCCCCGGAACGGTAAAAACAGAGTCGTTCCACGCAATCAATAGGTATCGGGATTTGCTAAAAGAGAATAGGGTAAAGGCATTCTATATAGATCAGCAGCTCATTACAATTAGCTACCTACGATATATCAGGAATAAGAAATGGAATAACTTAAGGGAGTTTATCACTTCAGATAGATTCTATTTAATAATAACAGTGTGTTTACTCATATTTTGTATTGCTGTATTGTGGTACAGAATATGGAAGCACAGAAAGTTAAAAGTGTTGGCAAAGGGGCAGAAAGATTTGATAAACGACATGCTCAAATATATCGACCATAAACAACGATCTAAAATTTGGTTTTAATAGCTTTATAAGAGTAATTGAATAAATCAAGTTCCTATTTGGACTTAATTAATAGATCATGGCGCACCCTAAAACAATCCGCTAACTTGCTGTTTAAAACGCTTATCTCATTAACCATTTCCCAAAAAATAGTAATCACATGGTCGATTTCTTCATCGGAATGAAGTTGTTTCTTTATCGCTAACAATTTGGGCATTAGGTCATGTATTAGAGGGTGGTCATGTATTAGAGGGTCTTTTTTATCCTTATAAAATAATTGGGGGTAATTGTCCTCATTGATCTCAACCGTTAGAAATAAATCTAGGTCTATCTGCGTTTTGCTTTTTAGTTTCAAGATGAATTCCTCTTTAGGGAAAGAGGCTCTTTCATATTCTTGAATTTTACCTGTAGACTCTTCCAAAAAATCAGCCCACTTCTCCCTACTTGAAAAACCCTTTTTTCTTCTTAAGTATTTAATGTTATTGTTGAAAAAACCCAAATCTGAAGCTGATATTATTTCATTATTTATTCACTCTTAACACAAAGTAAAGTTTTTTACTTTGTTAATAAAGTTTTTTACTTTATATTTGATTTCTCTACGTTGAGTATATTTAATCTTTAAATATAAAGACACACTAAAACTATATAAAATGGAGCTAAAGAAACTTACAACTGCCCCAAAATCGATGAACATTACTGAACAAATATTTTCTAAATATTGTGAGCTAAGTATACAGGAGGCACTATTGGAGAATGACCGCGCGAAATTAAATAAAATAGAATATAAGTCTAAAATCAATGAAGTAAGATCTAGTCTAAAGGGATTACTAATCTTAAATGAAACGATGGACAGGGGGCTTGACATTAAAGAAAACTAAAGTTAGCAAGCATTCGCTTGCTTCTTTTTCATGTCTGATTAAATGATGGACAGAAGGGCGGTCTCGGCTAGGACCGCCCTGATTTATTCTAACCAATTTCTGGCTCTTTGACATAAACTAAATCCTTATTATATACAGCTCAGTAGAAAGTTGTTTTAATTCCATCACACGTCATTTTATAGATAATGAGTTGTTTCACAATCTTGCAGAAATAATACTAGCGACCTGTCTGTTTTATTGGATATTCCGGTCGATGTTGGCCTCACTAAAAAGGTTGACTGCAAGCTACCAGGGAATTGGATGTAGAGCTTCAGGACATACGCCAAGCGCTGAAACCTTGTCCTGAGCGACACTGGATTGACTACTGGCATAGAAACTACCTGTTGGCTTGGATTGATTTTCTCCTTTTTCGTGCGATACTTTACAAACCAATAAATCAAATAAGCCTTCGATAGAATGTATTCAAGTAGGTATATACTCACTTACGGGATCTTGCTTAAAACTAAAGTTTCATCTCAACACAACCTATGACCATGCTAAACGAGGGGTGCTTTAAACAACAGGTAAAAACGGCCTACTACCCGGCGTTTCTAAAGTTATCTGATTTTGATCTCAAAAAAATATGAAAAGGCTAAACGAAAAAAGGTATGCAAAAAGTTGAAAAATGCCCCCGGCGGGGGTTGGGGAAATCATAAAAGAGAAAAGTTGAAAAAATAGGTTTTGCATTTATATACCCTTCCACTCACAGGGGTGGCGCCCCTAATTATTTTTTAACTAATTGATATTCATTTAGTTACGATAATTTGTAACACCTCTAAAACAACCGTTCATGACCTGTTACAAGAATATATACCACACCTACCTAAATCTTCATATAATACAATAAATTTTGGTATAATCTCGGTATTTATGGATAGGTAACTATAATAAATGCAATTTTTACATAATATCCCTTATCTAAAAATTTTATTTGAAAAATATATTTAAAAGATAGTTGCCTGGTTATCAAGTTGTTACATTTTAGCGCTATTCAAGTATTGGCCAAGGCACTCGAAACTCAAAAGTTGAAAAATGATTTTCACGCTTATATGGCACCGCGTTTTCCTCCGCTTTCCCTGCGACACCCCCCAAAATGACCTATTCAAGCTCTATATAATTTATGCCCTTTATGCCCTTATTGCCGCGTTATAAGTGTTCTCACCATGAATTACCCTTTTCGCTAATCAAAATAATTTTATTGAGTTATTTACTATCTGATTTTATCGCATATAATAGTATTACTCCGCCTTATGGGCCCCTCTTTACAGAAGAAAGGGAAAAATAATTACTTTTTAAAATTATCTAGGGGGTTTTACAAATAATGAGAGGTAGGATGTTAATTAAATTTTACCGGTTAATTTGGAATAGAATTTAACCCCTCTCAGAGCAATTAGTTGGTAATTACCTGCTTTATTATAAACATGGCAATTAATGGCACTTTATTGGCAATAAAATTGGCCTTGTATTAATGTTGAGAGGGGGAGAATTGAGGCGCCATTAGACTTAAAAGCTTAGCAAACTTATATACTTCCAATCTGTCTATTATACTTACTTTGCGATTATATTAGAACCATTAAATTTTAGATTTTAGTTATCTAAATTTATTTCGACTTTAAGGTATATACTACAATCTTCGAGAAACCCTAATAATTGTAAATTTTTTGTATTTATACTCTGATGTATACTAAATTAGCATCACAACAATTGCCTATATAATACATGTAGGGTGTTTGACTTAGGCGACTTCGTAAGTCAGACCAGAAGGAATTATAAATCTATAAGTAGTTGATAAGCAATTATTTACTTATTTATTGCCCACCAGTATTCACCTGTTAAAAATACTAATAGAGTGTTTGATTCAACCGCTATTTGTGATTAAAAAGAAATTTAATTTTAGTAATGGTTAATCAAATAGATTTTGACAAACTTAGGGGGGGGGTATTACACACCTAAGATTATCGCTGAATTCCTAACAAAATGGGCACTGTTTGGAAAAAGAGGCCAGCTCGTTCTGGAACCTAGTTGTGGCGATGGGGTATTTTTAGAGACTGCCGCAATTGAAAAAATATCAATCGGTGACAGCCTGGATAGTGTCTCTAAACAATTGCATGCAATTGAACTTGTACCTAAAGAATGGGGTAAAGCTAAATCTCGTCTAAATAAACTTGGGGTAAAAACAAACTACATTTACAAAGGTGATTTCTTCAATCAAATTTATAAACAATTTTGGAGGAATGGTAATGGCACAGGCGAGGGCATATTCGACGTAGTTATTGGTAACCCGCCTTTTCTCAGTTCTATAAACTTCCCCACAAGACAACGAGATAAAGCTATGAAGTTAATGATCAGCAAAGGCTTCAAGCCCAATAAACGAATGAATATTTGGGCACCATTTCTTGTAATTGCATCTCACTTGCTTAACAAAAAAGGGCGCCTAGCTATGGTTATTCCCGCCGAGCTTTTCCAGCTGAGTTATGCTGAAGAAATAAGAAAATTCATTAGCAATTACTTCGAAAGGGTCACAATCGTGACCTTTAGAAAACTAGTCTTTTCAAGTATACAACAAGAGGTTATTCTTTTAATGGCAGAAAGATGCAGTGACAAGGGGAACGGTATTCGAGTTGTGGATTTTGAGAACGCAAATTGCTTAAATGGATATGATCACAATGAAATTCTTAATCTAAAAGTAAAACCTTTGGACCATTCTCAAGATAAATGGACTCAGTATTTTTTGGACAGTGAGGAGATTGACTTACTTAAAAAAGTCAAGAGAAATAAAAGACTCAATTTTGCTGACGAGCTTATAAGTGTTGAAAATGGAATAACTACCGGCTGCAATAAATTCTTTATGTTGAATAAGGAGCGTGGGGAAAAGTGGGGACTAAATGGGAATCTTGTAGATATGGTGAGCCGTTCCGCTCATCTAAGAGGATTAACCTTTAATAACAATGATTTCCATATTAATAGAGATAGCGGATACAACGTTTTCATGTTTAAACCTACTAACAACGTAGCGCCCACGTTGGATAGGAAATCAAATGAATATATTCAATCTGGGGAGCATAATAAATATCATAAAGGCTATAAATGTCGAGTTAGAAAGAAGTGGTATGAGGTCCCATCGTATTGGGTTCCAGATGCCTTTGCATTGGGGATGGTATATAGATACCCCAAGCTAATCTTAAATGAAACCAGGGCCGCCTGTACTGATACTATCTATAGAGTCAGGTTTATCAATGGACACTCGGGTAGAAATATCTCGGCAGCCTTCATGAATAGTTTGACATTTGCATTTTCAGAAATCACCGGTAGAAGCTATGGCGGTGGTGTTTTGACTTTTTTAGCCTCCGAAATTGAGAAATTACCTATCCCTGTCAAAAATTCCGAATTATTAGACTTTTATCTTATTGATGAGCTTCTTAGGGAAAACAAGATAGATGAAATACTCAATATTACGGACCCAATCTTACTTATTGAAGGATTAGGAATTAGAGCCGATGAAGTCGCAAAATTAAGATCAATTTGGAAAAAACTCAGGGATAGAAGATTGAACAAAAGGCGATTATTCCCCAACTAATAAGTAATTTATATGTAATAAATAAATTAACGGATGCGGGGTTTTTAATAACTATTAACACATTTTAAAGGTCAATATGGAACCATATATTCTATTAATAATCAGAATAATTATTTTGGTTATATTATTTAGGGTAATCCTGGATGATTTATTATGAGATGAAATAATCAATACAAGTTGAATGTGCACGGAGATCCTACTCACCATCAAGGCTTACCATCACTGAAGACTAAGCCATAATACTGGGGTAATCATTTCTGAGCATGGGGTTATTTTGTAAATACAGTGGACCCTAGATGAGGAGATGATGAGGCGGTAGGTAAGGTGGATTTTAACTTTACCACAAAATCAATCACTTTTAAAGTTTGATTAAATCAAACTTTAGTATTTTTTTTCATTATTTAATTTTTTTATTTGTGACTTTAGTTTTATATTTGAGGCATAATTAAAAAACATATAATAAATGAAAAATTATTTTAAAAATTGCAAAACACTAGATGAAGCCAAGAAATTATACTATCAATTGGCAATGAAGCTTCACCCCGATAAAGGAGGGACTACCGAAGAGTTTCAGGAGCTACAGGGCCAGTTCGAAAGCTTCAGGGCAAAAGAAGAGAAATTCAAAGGAGAGCAAGAGCAGTGGAACGCGAAGGAGTATTCGCATATCATTGAGCAATTAATTACTATTCCTAATATCGTCATTGAAGTATGTGGTTCGTGGATATGGATTTCAGGAGATACTAAACCACATAAAGAGAAAATCAAGTCAATTGAAACAGGTGAGAGCTATCGGAGAGGTTTTTCTAAAGAAAAGTTGATGTGGTATTTTAGCCCTAAAGGCTACCGAAAGAAAAGCAACCACTCTCTTTCTATGGAAGAGATCAGAGTGAAATACGGAAGCGAAAGTTTCAATTCAAAAAGCAAGAAGCAATTACAAAGAAGCAAGAAGCAATTACAAGCCGCTTAAATATATACGATCATGTTCTCAAGTACCTTTTACCCTACACCTAAAGAAGTAATTGAAAAAATGTTAGCCCCCTATGTTGTAGAAGGCAGGTGGGGGACTAACTATAGGCTTTCAGGTCTTTCTATCCTAGAGCCTAGCGCAGGTAAAGGTAACATTCTAGATTTCATCGAGGACGTAACCACTAATCGAAGTACTAAACTATATGCTTGTGAAATTGAGCCGGAATTAAAATACATCCTTCAAGAAAAAGGCTATCGAGTATTAGCAGATGATTTTCTAAACTATTCAGGAGACTACTTTTTTGATCTTGTTGTCATGAACCCTCCCTTCAACACAGCAACGAAGCACATTTTGAAAGCGTGGGAGATTCTATCATCTGGCGAAATCGTAGCCCTTTGCAATATTGAAACTATCCGTAATCCATTCAATAAAGAACGTCAACTATTAAAAAATCTCATCGAATCATTTGGTTGTGTTGAACACATTGGCAAAGTCTTTCTAAATAATGAAGCAGAACGTAAAACCTCTACTGAATGCTCAATTGTCCGACTTAAGAAAGTAGCTGATAAAAACCCGTTGGAATTCGACTTTTCTAAACTTAATGCAGAAAGCGGAGAGGAAGAACTAAACGAAGATACATTAAAAAATCAAGTTGCCCGACGCAACATTATTCACAACATGGAGGCGCAATACAAAAAGATGAAATCTCTATTTGTTGAGTATATGAAAGTACGTCAAGCCCTTAATTTCTACAGCAATAGCATTTTAACCCAATACAATTATCCGATCAAAATGGCAGATGAGGCTATTGAAAAATCAAATTCTAAGGCGCAAGCGTATAATCATTTCAATGATGACCTAAAGCAAGAAATCTGGAAAACTGTTTTTTCTAAAACGAAGGTTGAAAAATTTATGACTAAGAAGGTCAGAAAGAACTTCGACAGCTTCACAAAATCTCAAGGTTACATGGACTTTAATCTAGACAATATAGATTCACTGGTTGAGATGATTTTCGAAAATCGTCATACCATTATGGAGCAAGCGATCATAGATGTATTCGACATCATGACCAAGTACCACAAAAAAAACAGGTGTCATATAGAAGGATGGAAAACCAATGATAAATGGAAAGTCAACCGAAAAGTGATCTTACCTAATGCCTTGAAATTTAATACACAAGATTACAAAACATATGGGTCAAAATTTCAGGTTGATTATTATAGTGAATCTGACCTTTTAGATATTGATAAAGCCTTATGCTATCTCACGGGGACACCTTACGAATTTTGTGTACCTATCAATTCAGCACTTAGCGAACGTTTCAAACTCATTGGGAATATTAGACCTGGAGATTATTTCGATAACGCAACCGAAAGCACTTTTTTCAATATTAAGTTTTTCAAGAAAGGCACGATTCACGTTGAATTTAAAGACCGTTTAGTATGGGAACTATTTAACCTAACTGCATGCTCTGGCAAGAAATGGCTACCTGAATCCGAAGAGCAGGAATTTAGTAATGGCGCAGATTTCAACAGCAAACAGACTTTCATTTTATTGTCTTCAATAGCAGGTTAGTAAACTATGACTATTTTATTTTATAATTTCTTTAACGATTCTACAAAAATGAAAAATCATACGCTTGCAGAAATATTGAATAAAGACTTTTCAGCTATTTTCCACGACGTCACCGGGTTTAGGGACGCTATTCCTTCTCTAGCTAAGATCATCGGTGTAGATGAGTTTAGAGCACATATGGGCTTCACAAAGAATCAGTACTACGCGCGGAAAAGGGCCCCTGAGAAATGGAGCCTCCGGGAAATGGAAAAGGCTTCTGAGTTTTTCAAATCACACGATTTCCTCTTCTAATTGTAAAAGCACTCAAGTAAAAGTAAGGTTTTCAACCACACGTGAATTATTTGATTGTTACAAACAAAACTATTGGGGGGGTGGGTGGTGGCTATATGACCCATTTTATTTAAGTATACACCAAAGGGTAGGAATCACCTGTGGTACATATTTTTCGTGCTAAAATAAATAAAATGTTAGAAATAGAACCGTTACTTAACATAAGAAAAATTATATAACAAAATAAGACATTGAGCTTTTGAGCCATATTCATGAATCGGGCTATTTGGATTATATTAATTCATATTATGTCTGCGCTCATTCTTCGCTTGCCCTCGCCACGGCGCTCGGGTAAATTTGGATTATATTAATTCATATTATGTCTGCGCTCATTCTTCGCTTGCCCTCGCCACGGCGCTCGGGTAAATAAACTACTGTATCGTCCTAAAATAAGTTTACAGGTTTAACATATAGTCCTATTATTAATTTACAATTTCAGATAGTCCTGTATTTCCTTTACTTATCGGACGTGATGATCATCTCTTTGTCGTATCATAAATAGAAGGGACTTTTTTTGGTCATTTAACAAAGTTGCTGCTTTTATTTATACATTTGTTACATAACATATGTAACATAACATGGCTGTAGGTGACTCAGGAAGAATTGTAATCGAAGTTGATCCAGACTTCAAGAAGAAACTCAGA
>JBCCLN010000002.1:0-53501 GCA_039026865.1 Bacteroidota bacterium
GCACCTATAAAAACCCACTTTCAATTTTTGAGATGCTCTTTTTTCCTGATACTTCGTTATCAAAATATTCATTGAACGCTGCTAAACTCCGTTTTTGACGTCTTGTCTCAGAAAAAAACGCTACCTCAAATTCTTGAACGGAGTTTTTAGAGGTGCCCATAAAGTGCTCCAATTTCAATAATTGATATAAAAACACGTAAAAAAAACTAGGTGTTGGCAAGCACTTTTCAATTTGGACGCTAGATTTTTAGTTATTCAAAAGTTACCGATTCAAATTTTAAGGATTTCAGAAATACCATAAAGAGGCCAATTGGTCAGCCATTCCTCTTCGCGGTAGTCTGATATAGAAATACGGATAGCCTCTTGGGGTTGATATTTGGTCACATAAGATTTTAGACTTTTCGATTGCAGGTTTTCTTCCGCTTTTATTTCCAATGGGACTACTTGATCTTTTAGAATTACACTTTTACAAGTGACTTTGTCAAGATCGTGTCTTTGGATACAAGACCCATGAGAAATAAGAAAACGAGGATCGTGGCCTCTCCAGGACTCGAACCTGGATCTAAAGTTTAGGAAACTTCTATTCTATCCCTTGAACTAAGAGGCCATCTTTTTTCTTACACAAAATTAAAAATCTGGCCCATGGCATTTATAAGCTTAGGAAAATCCATATGCGCCAGTCTTATTTGTCCTCCAAGCTACAAAACACAAGATGAATAACAAATAAAATATTTTTAGATTGATCAATTTTAACCCGAAAAATTCGGGTGTTATTCATTGAGATAAGGTAACACGTTGAATAAGAGATAATTGATTTCGAATGAGATCCCAAAATCGTTCCCCAAATTTGAGGAATCAAAAATCATTCAGTATGAATATTAAACTACGGTAAATCAATTACTTTGAATCAAACCGCCACTATTTGTGGTGAATCATGCGGGTTAATCAAGAATCGATTTACGAAGCTGTTTTATAATGTGAATCTAATGGGGTGACCAAATCCAAAAGGGTACGGTCTAAGAGTAATGGAAACTTCAATTATTTAAAAACTACAGATAAACTATCTCTCGGAAGAACTAAAAAACACCACTAATCGCACTAATTGATACGATCTTTTTGACGATTCTAGTTTTTTTACCTGATGCACAAAGATTGGAAACGCAGAAGATAAAATTATTTTTTTGAGCTTTTATCTAATAAATCCTGAATCTTAGATTCAATATCAGAAAGTCGGTGTTCGAGTTCTTCCGATTGATTGAGCTTATTGGTAATCAAGAAAACAGGTATCCACACTTCAAGAAGCTCATCTTTAGTGATTTGTAGGCTTTCATAAGAAGGATTGTCACTTGTGAAAAACAATTGCCGGTCTTTACCCTCCTTGAATCTTTTTGAGGTAATGCCTTGATTATGCACTACTACATAGATTTGATTGACCTTAAAATCATATCTTTCTATCTCCTGGTATTCGCATACCAGAACATCTTTGTTTCGGATGCCCCCTGTGCGATACTCCATCGCGCTACCTGAGATCTGAAAGGCCCTTGATTTATTGGACTGAATATCCGGTAGACGAAGTATAGGCAATCCATTAATAAAATCTTTGTTTTCAAGATGAATAATGTAATTGGAATGCTTATCTAGGGAAACATAAGGTGTTGCGTGGAGTATTTCATCGTTATTTATACGTTTACTTTGACGGATTTCATCTTTATCCAGGATCTTGAATTTTAGTAATTCGTTGATCGTAATCTCTTTTGTTAGAAGGGCATCAATAGATATCCCAAAATGCTTAGCTATATGAATGACGGTGTCTATTTTAGGTTCAGCCCTACCTTCTTCATAAGAACCAATACTCGGTCGAGCGACATTAAATAATTTGGCAAACTCATTTTGGCTCATTTTTTTGACCACCCTGATTTTTCGAATATTTTTTCCTATCAAAGACATAATTTTGATAATTTGGCAACTTTTTAAAAATACTTCTCGTATCTAGAATCAAATTTATTGCTAATAATATTGTCTTATGCTAAAATAATTACCCTATGATTATATTAACAAGTTTAATCAATTACTTTGCGCTGTCAAGTAATTTTTATCTTAGTAAAAAACCTTAATCGCATATGAGTTATTTTGAAACCGTACGAGAATATATATCAGAGCTAGATCTTGCCATCATCCATGAAGATGATGAGGGTGAAGTCTTTGTGATAGAGAATGAAGATTCGGGGATTAAGCGCCTTGTCATTGCCTGTGCTGATCCTATCCTTATTATGGAACAATACCTTTTTGAAATTCACAACGCTTCAGAAGAGATTCTCGCTTCTCTCCTAAAAAAGAATAGAGATATTATCTCGGGTGCGTTTGTCCTGGACGAAACAGGCAAGAAAGTGATCTTTAGAGATACATTGGCACTGGAAAACCTGGACCTCAATGAGCTGGAAGGATCAATTAACTCGCTAGAGTTACTGCTAAGTGAGTACTCTAATGAAATCATAAAATTTTCTAAAAATTAAACATCTTTAAAATGGGAATATTTAAAAGACTATTTAAGGTAGGGGAAGCAGAAGCACATGCTGTGATTGATAAGCTTGAAAACCCTATTAAATTAACAGAACAAGGAATCAGAGATTTGAAAAAAGACCTTGATAAAAGTTTGCAGTCGCTTGCGGAGGTAAAAGCCATGGCTATTCGCTCAAAAAATGAAATGATCAATAATAAAAATCAGGCGGATAATTATGAGCAAAAAGCGATACAGTTATTGAAAAGGGCCGAAGCAGGCGAGCTGGATCCTTCAGAAGCTGACCGATTGGCTACAGAAGCATTGAACAAAAAGGAACAAGCAATGCAGCAAAGTAGTCGTGCAAAAGAAGATAAAGATCGGTTCGATGTAAGCATTGCTCAGCTAGAGCAGAACGTAAAAAACTTACGTTCTAACGTAAGCAAGTGGGAAAATGAGTTAAGAACACTAAAAGCTCGAGATAAAGTCAATGCTGCTACGAAAAACCTGAACAAGCAACTTGCCAATATTGACTCCAGTAGTACGGTATCTATGTTAGAAAAAATGAAAAATAAAGTAGAACAGGATGAGGCATTGGCTCAATCTTATGGAGAAATAGCTAATGAATCCAGAAGCGTGGATGATGAGATTGATAAAGCTTTATCAACCCCTTCTTCAAATAGTGACGCATTGGCCGCGTTAAAAGCCAAAATGAATCAAAGCAGAGGTTAATTCTGGGGGTTATCTTTCAATGAGGTAGCCCTGGTTTACTTAAATTAAATTTTACTCTTTCAACTAATGGGACTTTTCGACATTTTCAAGAAAAAAGATAAAGAACCTAATTATGATCCTTCTAATATTACAATCAAAGACTTGAACCAGGGTTTCGTCTTTGACTATGACCTGAAAACCTGGGAAGTAGTGGAGGCCTACGAATACGACTGGGGGAGTAATTACTTTTCCAAAGAGTTTAAAATTAGTGATGGCAACGAAGTATTATTCCTGGAAATAGAAGAAGACGATGAGCTTGAAGTTTCTATTCATAAGAAAATAAAAGTTCCCGCAATAGATCCGGATCTCCCTGATAGAATAGTGAAAAAAGGCAAGCCCCCTAAAAAGCTTGAATATATGGGAGTTGTTTACTTTAGAGATGATGAAAACCCTGGTTATTTTAGAAACTTGGCAGATGATGAAAATAAGGATGATTCGTGGTCTGAGTTAATTTCATGGAGTTTTTATGATGAGAATGAGGAAAAAATCCTTACCATTGAGCAATGGGGAGAGCAACAGTTTGAGGCTTCTCAAGGAAAATATATCAAACACTTTGAAGTCTCCAATATTTTACCAAAACTTCAAGGATAAATGATCAGAAATATCGGTGTACTAATCTTACTTGTTTTCATCTCCGGTTGTGGTGGCGGTGGTTACACAAAAAACCCCGTTGATATACTGATTAGGGATATGACAGATGCTAAATCTTTTTCCATTATTCTATACGATATGGATGTGAAAGGGAACTTTTCTAAAGAATATTTTCATCAATATCAAATCATAGAAACAGTAGATGAAAACCTTACTGACACAATGCCTGGGGAGACATCGGAAGTGATCACAGAATGGTTGCAAGTCCCTAAAGAGTATTTCGAGAAAAATGCTGATAATATGGGAATGGAAATTGCGGCAAAAAGCGACAATGGTCAAGTAACCAAGGTTGCCTCCCCGCCTGGGTATTCCAATTACGTAGGTAATACTCAATACGGTCAATGGAGAACGCATCGCGACGGATATTCTTTCTGGGAGTTCTATGGTCAGTTTGCTTTTATGCAATCTATGTTTAACCTCGCAACTTATCCGGTGAGAAGATCTTACTACGATGATTATCGCGGCGGCTATTACGGAAACCGACCTTACTATGGACCTAGAACTTCAGGCGTTCCTACCTATGGAACAAATGGCAGGTATACCTCGCAACATCGAAGCAATTCTAGCTGGAGCAAAAATCCTAGAAGCAATGCATTTACCCGAAGGGTTAATAATTCAGTGAGAAGAAGCAGCTCAAGGTATTCTTCTTCCTCATCCATGAGATCAAGAAGCCGGGGTATCGGTAAATAATTCATTGTACTAACACACTAAATAATATATCTCCATGGAATTTGTAGACGCATTACTTTCCACCTTAACCTACCTGGTAAGTTCTTTCATTCTCTTTGCAATTGGGATTTTAGCTTATCGCTTTTTCCACAAAAAAATCGGAATACAGCATGAGCTTGTAGAGCGGGACAACCTTGCTTTTTCTTTTGCCTATATTGGCTATTTTGTGGGTTTGGTAATGGTAGTAGGTGGGGCGTTGATCGGTGAAAGCAAGGGCATATGGGTAGATGTTATTAATATGTTTATTTATGGGATCCTGGGAGTTATTTTGCTCAACCTTGCGATTAAAATCAACGATATCGTCATACTGAACCGATTCAAAATTTATGATGAAATCATTAGCCAGAAAAACATAGGTACGGGGATTATTGAAGGTGCAAATGCAATAGCCACAGGACTTATTCTAATGGGTTCCATTTATGGTGAAGGTGGTGGCATAGTTACTGCAATTGTGTTTTGGATCGTGGGTCAGCTTTTAATGATACTAACTAGCTACATCTACAATCTGATTACTCCGTATGATGTACACGAGTATATTGAAAAGAATAATGTTGCAGTGGGAATTGGATTTGCAGGAGCATTTATTGCTATTGGTAACCTTATTAGGCAAGGACTAATGGTTGATTTTGAAAGTTGGGTAATTACCGCCGAAAATGTGGGGTTCGATGTGGCACTAGGATTTATATTTCTCCCGATTGCACGGCTTGTCACCGACAAGTTAATTTTACCAGGACAGAATCTTACCAATGAACTCATCAATCAGCAGAAACCAAATATTGGGGCTGCGGTAGTAGAAGCATTCGCTTACATTGCCGGTTCAGTATTGATTAGTTGGAGTGTTTAATTGATGTTTAAATCGCATGTCCTCAAGATTGCCCTGTTTGCGACGGGACTGGCTGGGATCGTAGCTGAATATGTCTTATCAACTTTGGCTACCTATTTTTTAGGAAATGCGGTATTGCAATGGACATTAATCGTATCCATGATGCTCTTTTCAATGGGTTTAGGAAGTAGAATAAGTAAAGTTTTTAAGGAAAATCTACTGAAAAAGTTCATTTTGATCGAGTTAACGCTTTCTTTTTTCTCAGCCTTTTCCGCACTCTTGGTTTATACAATTGCCGCATATACGCCGTACACAGGAATTATCATTTATCTTCTTTGCATCATTATTGGACTGCTTATAGGTATGGAGATACCTCTTGTAATTCGACTGAACAGCAATTACCAAATTTTAAAGGTCAATGTTTCTTCTGTATTGGAGCAAGACTATTACGGAAGCCTGGCTGGTGGCCTCTTTTTTGCCTTTGTTGGTTTACCTATCCTTGGATTGACTTATACCCCCTTTATTCTAGGTAGCATGAACTTTCTGGTAGCCGTTGGCTTAATTGCAATTCTGTGGAAAGAGATTTCTCAAAAAATAAAAAGCCAACTTTCGCTTGCGACAAGTGCTATCGGTTCTTTTTTATTAATAGGCTTCTTCATAGCTCAGCCTCTTATTCTTTTTGGAGAACAACGTCGCTATCAGGATAAAATCATTTATTCTGAGCAAACCAAGTATCAAAAAATTGTACTAACTCAGTGGAAAGATGACTATTGGCTTTACATAAACAATAATCAACAATTGAGTACGATAGATGAAGTGATGTACCATGAGCCTCTGGTACACCCTGTGATGAATTTACATCCCAACCCATCGAACGTGCTTGTGTTAGGAGGGGGAGATGGCTGTGCCGTTCGAGAGTTATTGAAATATCCGGAGGTTCGGAAAATAACCTTGGTAGACATTGATCCTAAAATGACTCAACTAAGCCAAAATCATCCGGTCCTCACACAGCTAAACACGTTTTCGCTAAACAATGAAAAAGTGGAAATTAAGAACGAAGATGCATTTATATTCATAGAGAAAACCAAAGAATTTTATGATGTGGTTATCGTAGATCTTCCCGATCCGAAAACAGTAGATCTCAATCAGCTTTACACCAAAGAATTTTATAGTCTCATTCATAGAAAACTTCGACCAGAAGGTTTGCTGATCACACAAGCAGGCAGTCCATATTTTGCGACACAAGCTTATTTATGCATAGAGCAAACAATGGCCGCAGCAGGGTTTAATACCCAAAAAATTCATAATCAGATTGTTACCCTCGGAGAGTGGGGTTGGGTAATTGGTTCAACCAATCATAGCATTGATCTCAAACAGCAGCTTCGCAACCTTCACTTTGATCGGATAGAAACAAAGTGGGTCAATAATGAAGCCATGTTTTTAATGACTTCTTTTGGGAAGACTATTTACCTGGATGAGGTGAATCCCGTGGAAGTAAACCAGATCCACAATCCTGTACTTTATCGATATTATTTAAAAGGAAACTGGGACTTATATTAAACAACAATGGAAAAAATTAAATTGGAAAAAAAGCTCATATATCATTATTCTACTTATTTGGATCTGACTGAGTCAAAGGAACTAAAACATTTCATACAGGAACTTTTAAGCAAATGTGAGTATCAAGTCCTCAACTTTATAGAGCATCATTTTTCTCCTGAGGGCTACACTTGTGTTTGGCTTCTCGGCGAGAGTCACTTAGCTATACATACGTTCCCGGAAAGTAGGACTAGCTATGTAGAGCTAAGTAGTTGCAGCAAGGAAAAAAATGAAAAGTTCAAAGTACTATTAGAAAGCCAGTTCAAATCTTGTGTTAACCCGAAAAATTCGGGTGTTATTCATTGAGATGATGTAACACGTTGATATAAGGTAATTGATTTTGAATGAGAGGACAATATCGCTCCCCAAATTTGAGGAATCAAAAATCATTCATTATGAATATTAAACTGCTGTAAATCAATTACTTGAATCAACTCGCCATTATTTGTGGTGAATAATGCGGGTTAATTCTTTGTGAACCTTTCATCTATCGCAAAACTCCTTTTTATTCTCGTTTGAAAACGGCTTGTCTTGCCCGAAAAATTTGGGTGTCATTCCATTGAGATGATGCAACACGGAATATGAGAATCCTTTGAAAAAACCCGCCTTTTGGACCAACTTTTTGTCACTCAAAATTTCAAAAACCTCATTTAACCCAAACCGCTCACCATATTCAAAAAAATATTTTGGATGTGCAAAGAGACATATCAAAATAAGGTGATTGAAACAGATGAACTCGGTTTATCTTCGATAATGGAAATTATTGAGGGTTCCAACAAAAAAGGCTTCCGGTTTTCTAGGAGGCCTGCGTTATTTGTTTTTATTTCTCGTCTTCTTTATAAATCTTCTCAACGAGAACATTCACTCTGTTGTGTATCACCTCAACTACACCGCCTTCAACCAGCATATGTACTTCTTTTCGCTTTTCTTCTTGATACTTGATGTCGCCTTTACCTAAAACCGATACCATGGCTGCGTGATTGTTCAATAGCTGGAAAGACCCATCAGATCCAGGGAAGGTCGCACTTATTACTTCTCCTTCAAATACTTTTTCTTCAGGTGTAACGATCTCTAGAAACATGATTTCTTACTTTATTCGAGGAAATTAAGAATAGAGTTGGTAAGATTAAGCATTGACCTCTGCCATCATTTTTTCACCCTTCTCAATGGCTTGCTCAATGGTACCTACAAGGTTAAATGATGCTTCTGGCAGATGATCCAATTCACCATCCATAATCATGTTGAATCCTTTAATGGTATCTTTAATATCTACTAATGCACCTTGAAGACCAGTGAACTGCTCTGCTACATGGAAGGGCTGAGATAAGAACCTTTGCACCCTTCTGGCTCTGTGCACTACCTCCTTATCTTCATCCGAGAGTTCATCCATACCAAGGATAGCAATGATATCTTGAAGTTCTTTATATCTCTGTAGGGTTTCTTTCACTCTTTGGGCACAGTTATAATGTTCTTCTCCAAGAATATCAGCGGTTAAAATTCTAGAGGTAGAATCAAGCGGATCTACCGCTGGGTAGATACCTAACTCAGCGATTTTTCTGGAAAGTACCGTAGTAGCATCCAGATGAGAGAACGTGGTAGCAGGTGCTGGGTCAGTCAAGTCATCGGCGGGCACATATACTGCTTGCACTGAAGTAATTGATCCCGTTTTTGTAGAAGTAATCCTTTCTTGCATTAGTCCCATTTCTGTAGCGAGTGTGGGTTGATAACCTACTGCCGAAGGCATGCGACCTAGAAGAGCGGATACCTCTGAGCCTGCTTGCGTAAATCGGAAAATATTATCTACAAAGAACAAGATGTCTTTTCCTTTTCCGTCGCCGTCACCGTCTCTAAAGTGTTCTGCCACTGTCAACCCTGAAAGTGCGACTCTTGCTCTGGCCCCTGGTGGTTCATTCATCTGACCAAATACGAAGGTTGCTTTTGAGTTCTTCAGTTTTTCTTTATCTACTTTGGAGAGATCCCATCCGCCTGCTTCCATAGATGCTTTAAATTCTTCTCCATAGTCAACAATTCCAGCCTCAATCATCTCGCGCAAAAGGTCATTTCCTTCTCTCGTTCTTTCCCCTACTCCTGCAAATACAGACAAACCACCGTGACCTTTTGCAATGTTGTTAATTAACTCCTGGATTAGAACTGTTTTACCAACACCTGCACCCCCAAACAATCCAATTTTTCCTCCTTTTGCGTACGGTTCTATTAAGTCAATCACCTTAATACCTGTAAACAAAACTTCTGTGGTAGTAGATAGATCTTCAAACGAAGGAGCGTGCCTGTGGATAGGGAGCCCATTTGAGCTGTCTACTTCTTCCATTCCATCTATTGCACTCCCCACAACATTGAAGAGCCGGCCTCTGATTGCTTCACCTATTGGCATTTTAATTGGCGAATCCAGATCTTCTACCACGGCTCCTCTGCCTAATCCATCAGTTCCCTCCATCGCAATTGCCCGGATTGATTCTTCACCTAAGTGCTGTTGAACTTCAAGGATCACTTCGGTTCCATCCGGACGTGTTACCTTCAGCGCATCCATAATCTTTGGAAGTTTTGACCCTTCTTCATCGAAACTCACGTCGACTACAGGTCCAATAACCTGGGTTAGTTTACCTTTATTTGCCATTATCATTGTAATTATAAAGTAGAGACACCTATAATTTTTGAGCGAAAATAAGTGAAAAAACGATAAGGAAAAAGGTATGCTGCCACTCATCCATTTAGATAAATACGGAAGGTGGTTCCTTTATTAATTTCTGAATGTTTGATAAATATTTTTCCTTCGTGGTATTGTTCTATAATACGCTGAGCTAATGTTAGCCCCAGCCCCCAACCCCTTTTTTTGGTGGTGTAACCGGGCTTAAATACATTTTTCAACTTGTTCTTTCCTATCCCTTTGCCGGTGTCTTTTACATCTATTGCTACTCTTCCCTCATTCGCTCTTTGTATATTGATACGAATGGAACCCTTTCCCTCCATTGCGTCTGCGGCATTTTTACACAAATTCTCGATCACCCATGCAAAGAGCGATGGATTGATTTTAGCTTCTATATTCCGGTTGGGAAAAGAGGTAATGTTCATGGATATTTTGGTAGATAGTCTTTTAGCCAGATATGAGACGATCTCCTCAATTGCCTCAGTGATATTCAGACGGGATAACTGAGGCTCACTACCAATACTCGAGAATCGATCAGTGATTACCTTGAGCCGATCAATGTCCTTATCAAATTCAATAAGCATATTTTTTTGATCAGGATACAGCCCTTTGAAATACTCAGACCAAGCCATTAATGAAGATAAAGGGGTCCCTAATTGATGTGCGGTTTCTTTAGCCAATCCTACCCATACTCGATCTTGTTCTACGCTCTTTAGATAATTGAGAACCAAGAAAGTGACGAATCCAAAAAGTGTAATAACTGATAACTGTACATAAGGATAATACCTTAGCCGATTAAGCAAAAACGAATTTTTATAATAAATGTATTTTGTGCCGTAGCTATTTCCATTGGGAGCTGTAAGATTAACCGCAATAGGCTCATGCTGTTCCCTCATCATTTGTATCTGTGAGTTTAAGTGACGCTCAAGCTCTTTTCCTTCAAGTTTATTTGCCTTTATTAAGTTTCTAAACTCCTGAGGCTTTCCATCGATATCTGTTAATATCACAGGAATAGAATTGTTGGCTTTTACAATCTCATCCAGAATTAAAATGAAATTAGTGTAATCACTTTCGTTGGCAAGAAACTCCAGGGACTTAGCATAAATCTCTATTTGTCTGCTTTCTCTTTCACGGATCTGATCTACAAGGCTATCGGTGTACAGTATAGACCCAATTCCAATAGAAAGAGCGAAACTTACTACAACCCATTTTAAATGCGGCCTCAGTGGGGCAAGCTTATGACTTGTCTTTTCTTGAATTTTTTTTTTCAATCTTGAATCCTTTGGTTTAAAAATAACGAGGATTCACGGAACAGTACATGTTGATTAAGCCATCATACTTACCATCAATTTTTCATGGTAAGCCACTTTGCTAAAATCTTATAATTCACTTTGGTTCCGTGCATCAGAATCCCAATTCGATAAATTCTCCCAGCCAACCAAAGCGTAAAAAAGAATCCAGCTACCAGCAAGACCATACTGAGAGCAATTTCCCAGGCAGGTACACCAAACCCGATTCTTCCCATCATCACAATAGGTGATGTAAACGGGATAACCGATAGCCAAAAGCTGGGAGCCCCATTAGGCTCTTCAAAAACGAAAAGAAACATTCCCATCAACCCTATGATGATTGGTAGCATAATGGGCATCATAAATTGTTGTGCATCAGCAGGGGTATCTACAGCAGATCCAACTGCGGCAAAAAGCGCCCCATAAAGAAGATATCCGCCAAGGAAATAAAAAAGGAACAGCAGCGCTACTTGAAGCCAATTAACTCCGGTAATTACGTCCAATAGGTCGTTTGTAGGTACTTCCTGAATTTCTGAACTCATACCAGAAGCCTGAGCCGCGTCTATTCCCAAAAAAGCGCCAACGACTGTCCAGATAACTCCCATCAAAACAATCCAAATAATAAATTGGACAATACCCACAGATGCAACACCTACTACTTTTCCTATCATCATGTGTAGGGGCCTTACCGTAGAAACAATAACTTCAACAATTTTGCTGCTTTTTTCTTCTATTACCCCTTGCATTACTTGTGCCCCATACACAAACAAGAAGATATAGATAAGAAATCCGGTTACATATCCTAATCCGAAGACCACATTGGAGTCACTTTTCTCTTCATCTCCGGTTTCCGATAAATTGAATGAAGTAATCTGTATTTCAGTTTTTAATTCATCTAGCTGAGTTTCTGTTAGTCCCGACCTTGTCAGTTTAATATCTCTTATTTGCCTTTCAAATTCTCTCTCAAACCTCTCTACCAGTCGAACTCCCGGAGTAGTTTTTGCATAAAAGGAAATACCTTCTGGCTTATCTATGGATATTTCGGGAATGTATACAAGTGCAAAATCTTCAGATTGATTGAATAGCGTTTTTGCAGAATCTAATGGCCCATTTACCTTTAAGTATTTATAGTCTTCGCTATCCTTAAAAGAAATTAAATCACTCTCATTCAAGACTCTAACTACCTCTTGCTTCTTATTTTTTTCTTCCTGTAGTTTAAAGTAGACCATCCCTCCGATGATAGAAGGAAAAATTAAAGGAACCAGAATAGTTGCAAGTAAGAAAGATTTTTTCTTCACTCTACTCATAAATTCCCGCTGTATGATCAATACTATCTTATTCATTTTTTGGTTTATCTCGATCGTTTAATTATGCTGCTACTGTTTCTGGATTCTCACCTTTTGCCAGGTGAATAAAGATGTCATTCATACTAGGAATCCGCTCTATAAATGAATGAATTTCTACCTGATCAATAAGTTGTCTCAGAAGCTCATTAGGGTTGGCATAGGTGTTGTATTTGACGAGTGATTTTTTTAATCCCCGACTAATCTCCTCTGTTTTTAACACTTCGTAATCCGGTGCTGGTTGGATTTCCCCCAACCGATATTCTACAAAATAGGATCCGTCACGGTATTGCTCTCTCACTTCCTGCTTGGAACCATCCAGGATCTTCTCTGATTTATTGATCATGGCAATATAATCGCAAAGCTGCTCTACCGACTCCATTCTATGCGTTGAGAAAATGATGGTAGAACCTTTTTCTCTAAGCTCCAGAATCTCGTCTTTTATGAGATTGGCATTCACTGGATCAAAACCAGAAAACGGCTCATCCAAAATGATCAGCTTTGGTTGATGCATCACTGTAGAAATGAACTGAATCTTCTGAGCCATCCCCTTAGAGAGATCTTCAATTTTCTTACTCCACCAATCGCGAATTTTCAATTTTTCACACCAGGATTTTCCACTATTCAACGCCTCTTTATGAGAAAGTCCTCTAAGCTGTCCTAAATAAATTAACTGTTCTCCAACTTTCATTTTCTTATACAAGCCTCGCTCTTCGGGCAGATATCCAATTTGACGGATATGGTTCTCGTTTAAGGTAATACCATCAAAAAGTATAGTTCCCTTATCCGCTTCAATGATTTGATTGATAATTCGAATAAGTGTGGTTTTACCAGCGCCATTCGGACCTAAAAGACCAAAAATGCTTCCTTTGGGAATTTCCAAACTCACGTTCTTTAGTGCCTGATGCTCACTGTAGGTTTTATGAATGTTTTCTATTTTTATAATACTCACTTGTTTTTCTTTTTGTGATAATACGTTCACGAAACTATGAATTTATTACAACTGAACTGGAATTTTTCTGCTAGCTGGAAAATAACAGTAATTTAGCGACACAACTCAATACCCGGCCGGAAATGTTTTTAAGGCAATTGTATTCTATCTGGGTCATCTTCTCGATGACCTTTTTCTTTTTTCTTTGCATCTTTCCTCTACTTATTTGTACACCTTTTAAGAGATTTCACATCATTGCTTTATGGATAACCCGCTTGTGGGCAATAGGCTTTTTTAAGCTGGCTTTCATTCCTGTCAGGTATATATGGGAGTTCAAGCCCGAAAAGAATGAGCAGTATATCCTCTGTGCCAATCATTTTTCATTTTTGGATATTCCTGCTTTAAGTTTATTTCCTAAACCATTCAAATTCGTAGGTAAAAGTCAGCTCGCAAGAATTCCATTATTTGGGTTGATGTACAATAAAATACATATCACCGTGAATAGATCTAGCTATAGAAGTAGGGCAAATAGCTTAGTACGTGCTAGAAAAGAATTGAAATATGGACATAATTTAGGCTTCTTCCCTGAGGGCGGAATTAGAATTGAGCAATTTCCTGAGATGGGAAATTTTCATGATGGAGCCTTCCGCCTTTCAGTAGAGACAAATACGCCAATTGTTCCTATTTCTTTTCCTGACAACTACCAAGTCCTTCCCGATGATAAAATCCTTGAAATAAGAAGAAGACCGTGTAGAATTATTTATCACCGTCCAATTTATCCTCAAGGGGCTGGGGAAGGAAAGATCAAACAACTTAGGCATGAGGTTTTCCGTGTGATTCAATCGTCCTTACGAAGGGAACAAATCAATAGCTAAATCATTATCTGAATTCATTCTTTGAACTTCAAATCTTTCTCTCTTGAGCAATCGATCTAAAAAAATCATTATTGGTATTCTCATCATAGCGGTATTATTAAGTGTTTGGAACTACTACATAGGATATTATAATGCTATTTCATGGAAGGTAACAACTACTGCAGAAGTAATAACGTTTCCGGCGTGGGAAATGGACAATGGGCTAATAAAACATCAGATCAATGGTGAAAAATACTTGCTGCAAGAAAGGTATTCTGGGAGTGAGATAAAAAGAAACATAAGCATAGATCAAATGTATTTGGCAACTATTTGGTTTGGTATATGCACTTTCCTGGCACTTTCCACCACTTTTAACAGGAATTTCTTTTTTGTGGTGATCGCTGCCTTAGCATTGATGATAAACCGGCTTAACCTTCATGAAATCGAGCTTTTTGGAGTAGAGAAAAAAATAGTAATGATCATTTTTTTCATCTCATTAGCCGGTCCGCTGGTCTATTTTCACGAATTCAACAAAAAGATCCCTTTTGCTATCCGTTTAGGGGTTTTGATCCTGGTGAGCATGGGTATGTGCTTTGGAATAAACGATGCAACCGTATTTACTGATCATTTTTTGGCGCACTCGCTTTTTAGCTTTATTCTTTTCTCAGTAGTCTTTTTGGCTCTTCTTTCTGAAGAAATTGTTTTTACGTTACTGTATGTAGTTAGCTCCTCAAAAGGAGGAAAAAGCAATCACCTACATTTTATTATTTTATCAAGTATATATCTTGGAAATCTGATGCTATATTATTTGAACAAGTCGGGCATCTATGAGAATTCCTTTTTCTTTTTCGATCCCTTTCTGCTCCTTGTTTTATCTACTTCCATTGCCTTATGGAGTTTAAAATTTAAAGATCAACTTTTGAAAGAGTACCTGCCACAAGGACTACTTCCATTAATTTTTGCGTCGCTGGGGATGATCACGTTTTCATTTCTCAGTTTATCTTATCAAAGAGGGATAGATAGTATCTATCAGTCCTTTTATTACCTCATCGTTTACTTTCATATTGGCTTTGGCACCTTTTTCTTATTTTATATAATAGCCAACTTTCTCGATCCCTTAATAAAAGGGTTTGAGGTATATAAGATTGCCTATCGTGAACGAAATTTTCCATATGTGACAGCCAGAATCGGAGGTTTTATAGCTATTGCGGCGTTTTATTTTTTATCTGGACAAGAACCTTACAACCTTCTCAGGTCTGGCTATTACAATTACCTCAGCGAAAAGGAAGAAGCTATTGGAAATGAATTGCTAAGTAAAGAGTACCTGTCTTACGCTGAATTTTTAGGGTTTAATACACATTATCCTAATTATCGACTTGGATGGAAAGAATGGATAAAAGAAAATGAATTTAATGCAAAATCGTATTTTTTTAATGCTACGCAGAGATATCCATCGCCTTTTGCCTGGATAAATTATGGCAACCTTGAAAGTGAAGTTAATCCTAACAAAGTTCAAGCCACCTACGATGAGGCGCTGCGAAGAATAAATAGTCCTGAAATGAAAAACAATTTGGGGATCATCCATCTCCAAAAGGGGGAAGTAGAGCACGCAATAAATTATTTTGACAATATTGAATTTTCCGACTCGTGGAACCACGCACCCTTAATCAATAAATGGAATGCGCTTAAAAAAATAGAATCCTATGATTCCTTATCAGCCTGGGAAGATTATCAAAAAGGAAACTTTGGTGTCAAATCAAATATTTTAACAACCCTTGTGGAAACCAGAGGATTTGAATTTGTTTACAATGATTTAGGTACTGCCGCTTTACTTCACAGACATGCCTATTTGCTTAATAGTAGTTTTATTTTCAAACATGATTCCATCAAAAGTTTTATTCAAAAAGAATTAGATCAATCAACCAATACCACAACTATTAACAGACTAGCAAAAGCGCTAGCACTGCACCTTTACAAAAGAGGTGAAGTTAATCAGGCATTTATCATATTGGATCAGCTTCAAGCAAATTCAAATCGTTTATTAAAAGGAACATATTTGGATGCCTTAGGGAAGCTAGCTCTAGATCAATCAGCCTATCTTCTTGCGATTGACTTTTTCACAGAAGCTATCCAAGAAGGACATGAATCTTCAAGGTTGAACAGATTGGAAGCTTTTGCAGCGCTGGGAGAAAAAGAAAAAGTAACCAATGAACTATTGAAAATTATAGAAAAGGATCCGAGTTTAACTGATTACGGTAATGATTTAATACAGAAAGCAAGTATTTATGACGCTAGGATAAAAAAATCACCTGCTTTAAAAATTGATTCAATGAGTACATCAGATCTTATTTTATTGGCACAAAAGAATGCGTTCAATGACGAAATCATTATTTCAGCAGTAAATGAACTAAACAAAAGAGACACTCTTAGCGGGTACAATATATTGATTGAAGCTATAGAAATCAATCCGTATTCTTCCGAACTTTTGAAGAGCTATATCTTAACTGCTATCCGGTGGAACCTAAATGAATACGCTGAACAGTCTTTGGAAAAATTAAGAGAAATAACTTCTGATAAAGATTTCAACTCCTTTTTAGAGTTATACTATCAAAGAAAAAAAGAACTACGAAATGATGGTTGGATATAAAAAAAGCTTCACATAATGAAGCTTTTTTATTAATATCTTAAAATGAAAATCTTAGTTGGCAAACTTAAACATTATGTTTTGAATGTATTTCTGTCTTACCGGTTTTCCTCTTTGCTTTCCGGGTTTCCATTTTGGAGAAATTTTTAATACTCGCGCAGCTTCTTCATCACATCCGGCTCCAATACCTTTTACTACCTGAATATCAGTCAAAGAACCATCTTTCTCCACAATAAATTGAATAAATACTCTTCCTTCAATACCCATTCTTTGAGCTTGTCTAGGATATTTTAGCTCTTTCTTTAAGAATTGGGCCCACGCAGAAAGACCTCCCGGGAAACTGGCAGATTCTTCGACAATAGTAAAGACTTCATCTACGGATTCTTCTTCAGGGGCTTCTTCAAAAACGATTTCTTCTACTACTGTTTCTTCGGTTACCTCTACATCTAATTCCACTTCAATTTCTTCCTCAATCTCTTCTTCGTCAGGGACTTCTATAATTTCAGGTACCTGTACCTTTGGTGGAGGTGGAGGTGGTTGCTCTGTTGGAGGAATATCCAGGATATCTTCAAAGTCATCGTCTATATTGCCAAGATCCATTATGGCCGCATCATCATAGGATCTCCATTCAAAAGCAACAATTACCAACAATAGACTCACTGCCATTCCAATGTTTAGAAACATGCCTGTTTTTCTTGAAAGATCAATTTTAGGATTTTTTTTGGATTCCATATTACCTTTTTTAGAAATGATAAATCAAATATACTCCCTTCGAATTTTAATTACTAAAGAGAAACGAATTTAAATGTATGAGCAATAAACGCTCCAAGCAGAGTTAGCCTCCCAATTCAGCTTCGTAGTCTTCTGGCGAAATGAGCAGATCTCCTTTATCGGTGATTTTAATTTTTATCATCCACCCTTCACCGTAAGGGTCAGCATTGACTGATTCAGGATTGGATTCTAATCCTTCGTTTACTTCAATTACCTCTCCCGAAACAGGCATAAAAAGATCAGAAACAGTTTTTACTGCTTCTACGGTGCCAAAAATTTCTCCAGCATCTATGGTCTCTCCTTCTGTTTCGATTTCTACATAGACAATATCACCTAATTCACCTTGAGCAAAATCAGTGATACCAACTGTGGCAATAGAGTCTTCAATTTTTACCCATTCGTGATCTTTGGTGTAAAGCAATTCTGCAGGAATGTTCATGTATTTGTTTGGTTAGAATATGAATAATCAAAAATAAGTCTTCTGTTTTAGCTGCCCTATTGTGAAAGGCTAAATCTCAACTGAAAACCGCCTGCTGTTGTTGCTCTTTTGAAGGTATTGCCAAATCTTGGGTTAGTAACGTTTCGCTCAAGATAAAAAGTAAAGTCCAGTTGATTATTTATTTTGTAGGTCACGGTAGGCTGAAATTGATAACTAAAGTTGCCATTGGTTATATCACTTTCACCTGAAACACGTCTTTGCACCGTTTTTGAATCCCGTATGGAGGCGGCTATTCTAAAGGTGATATCGTTTTTCAAGGTAACTGTTCTTCCTTGCCATCTAAATGGTAACTTCCAGCCTACCTTGGAATAGCCAAAATCAATTGTAATATCATTGTTCTTTGTTTCGGCAACTTGAGCGTTTGAGGTATTCAGAGAAAGGTTTCTGCTCTTTCTAAATTCTACTCGTGTTGAGATATTGTTTTGTGTACGTACATTAAATCCTATGAGTGGAGCAAATTGCTCAGAAATAATAACCTGACCGATGAAATAAACTGGGGCCAGATTGCCGGTAGTGTCTGGCAAGGCTAAAGGATAATTTAAAATGTTATTTTGAAGGTCTATCAGTTCTGACGGATTCGCTTCACCTAAAATAATATTATTGCTCGTAAAAGCAGAGGCGGTATAGGTGGAGCTATAGCCATGTGAAACGGTAAATGAAGAAAATATCTCAGCCAGTGCTGGAATATTAATAAGCCCGGTATAGTCTAGGCGCCAATTGGGTAAAGGAATAACAGGAAAAGGATCTAAATCCGCACTATTGGCATTTTGCCCGGAATAAGCTGCTCGAAAAGCGGGAATCAATACATCTTGTGATAGCGAATCGTATTCAATTCCGTTTCTATTGGTATTTTCTTCATTGAGTCTTGTTCTCATTACCTCCAGATTGCTGCGGAAATCCTCAAAAGCTTTTGAGAAGTTATCATCTCTGTTTCTCTCAAAGGCAGTTCGAATGGACAAAAAGGAAGTAGCGTAACTGCCAGAACGTGTAGGGGTTAGTGTTTCGAAACCTCCCTCTCCATCGAAACGAAAAATTTCCTGGTATTGATTGTTAATTCCTCTGTTCCAGGTTAGTTGCACTCTGAGGTCTGTTGCCGGTTGTAAGTCGGCCTGTATGTCCAGGTCTGTTCCATAGGTTTGCTGGAAAGGGGAATTCAGGTTTTCATTTTCAATTAACCAGCCATTTCGGGCAGCTTTTTGACGGATTTTAGGATTTTGGCTGCCCAAAATAAAATCAATACCGGGCGCATTAAAGCCACTATCCAGGCCAAAAAGGAAGGCTTGTGGTTTAAATCCGGGAAGAGAAGTACTTTCATTGATAGTGTACGATCCATTAACTGACTGAATCATCATTAAAAACCGAAGAAATTGATTGCCGGGACTCAAAGATTCATCCTTATTGGGAGGTCGGTTGGCATTCTTAAGAAAAGTGACTTTATTGTAAAGGGTATTCATATCCACCCTGGTATTTATCCCGATGGTTCTTTGATTACTAATGAAATTCCCAAAAAACAAGTCGATTTGATCATTTGGATCACCGGGATTTTCTGTGTTGTCAATAAACCTTTCGCCATCTCCTCTTTCGATAGCCCCAGCTACCCAATTATAACCCACAGAATATCTGGCATCAGCGGATAGCCAGTCTGTAAATGGAAGCTTATTTAGTGGAAGCGAATAATTCAATCCTATGGTTTGATTGAAGTTTTTCATTCTTCCCAAATTTAGGATCTGATTAAAAATATACCTTCTCTCTGCGGCGGTAGTGATATCGCCTTCAATTTCTCCCTCTGGTTCGTCAATCACCGCATTGGCAGTGGCGTTATAGGTCAACCCAAGACTTTTAGTAAAATCCCAGCGGAAACTGTAATTCCTTATAAAGGTGAAAAGGCGTTCGTAAAGTGGTTCTACTCCTTCTGTAGTAAGATCATTGTTATAGTATTGAGTCAATCGAAAATCCCTCCTTAGGTTAGCAGAGAATGAGAAGCTAGATGGTAAAGGTGAGATATTGAAATCCTTTAACAATGCGAAGTAAGGACTTGATAGTTTTTGGGAATTTCTGAATGGTTCGAACGTGATACTTGCAGGGGAATAACTATAGTTGATTCCACCCGATACTGTTTTGTCAAATAGTAGCTGAGTATTTACGTTGCTCGTCTCTCGGTCACTGTAAGCATAGCTAAAGGAGAAATTCTCGATGTCGTACACTCGGCTTGGTGCTTCAGGATTGACTTTTTCTTTTCTGACATTTGTAAAATTGATACTTCGCCTGGTCGTACGATCTTCCACGATTCTTCTGTATTGATTTCTTTCCTCCTCTGTATCAAAGGTTTCCAATGAAGCTTCTAACGGAACATCGGGGTCCAACGGATCAAATTGAGGGGTGACTCTGGTTTTTTCATAACTTACAAACATCGGTATCTTCAACCCTGTCTTATCCGGACGTAGGAACTTCTCCAGGTTTATGTTGGCAGAAATATCGTACTGGATCGTCTCTTCCCTCGTTCTCTCAGAAATTCGCTGTTGAATTCCTCCAAAACCTATGGAAGTATATCTTGTTGAGGCAGAGATAGTTCCTAAATCCGCTAGCTTAGCGCTCATCCGGACGTTCGCTGCCCAGCCGGCATTTGTATCAAAATCTGTCACCCGAAGTTCATTTGCCCAGATACAAACCGATTCCGGAGAAGTCGATTCATCGCCTGGGTTACGAACTCCTAACATTAGCACCTGTACCGAGCTTATGTCGGGCCGTCCCTTAACCCTAAAAATATACTTTCCATCGTTTGAAGGAGTAGCATAGGGAGTGTTCTCATCACGATTGAGGCGGTTTCTTTCCGATTTAATCCCCAGCAATTCCTGAATAGAGATATCCAATTCATTTTGTTCGGGCCACACTTGCCTTGCAACATCTCCGGATTGGTCTACTTCTCGTGTGACTTGTAAAGGAAACTCTACCTCATAGTAATTTTCATCGAAATCCGTTCCTAAACGAATAAAGGCATTGATCCTATCGTCCATCAAGTTATCTCCGTTTTCTTCCGCATGAATAAACATTTTCATGCGGCCATAATTGATAAGGTCATAATTGACATTTTTATATACCGCTCTTCCGTCTTTATCATCTAGGTCTTCTACACAGATTTGGAGGGATTGCTCGTTGATCCTTCTATTCTGGGTGGTTGTATTATCAATGTCCCGATCTAATCCGGGCGGTAATACATACCTAATTCCTCCTGCATCGTTCGTGCTATTTTCTTCAATACTAACCACAGAAATATCAAAGTCAGTTGGATTGGTATTAGGGATCTCGTTTAGTCCAGGCTCATTTAGAGCTTGTTCGTATTTTCTCCACTGGCTCCCTACCAACCTCATCTGAGCCATCCGTAATACCACCGGTCTGCTAAAGCCGGTTAAGTACATTCGGATATATTTGATGTTCTCAAAAGAAGGGGCGCCCACTGAACTTCCGGTAGTCCTGATTGGAATTCTAAATTGATACCAGGTGGACTGATCGTCTCCACTACTAATCTGATCGACGATAAATGGATTAAGCTCCAGGTTACCTCCTATTGAATTATTTCCTGGTACCAGTGGAATAGTGTATTCAAAGTACTGCTCCTGAGATGAGACGGTGTTATCCCGGTTTAGGTCTTCATTGTCTGGAAGATTGGTAGATGCAGGAATAAAATCTCCAACCGGATCGGTATTGGAATTATCCTCCATTCCATTCCAATTTTTGTAACGTTCAACAATTTTGGCATCCTGTTGATCGTAAAAAGGATCAAGAATGTATCTAAAGTTATCTGCTGAAATATCAGGGCCGTAACCTACGGTATCATTATTAACGATTAACCCTTCATCGGTTCCTCTAAGGCCATCCAGTCCTACGTCCTGATTGTCCCTGGCTCCGGCAGTATTTTCGAAAAAATTGGTTAAAAATTGTTCAGTAGTAATCTGTCCCCAATCTGAATTTAGGGGTGTTACCACTTGTCCATCAATGGGCAGCCCATTCTCAAAGGCATGTTGATCATCAAATCCTATATCTTCTGAAACGCTGCCAAGATTAAATATCAATTTTCCGCCATCAATATCCTCTCTTGCAAATCCATTCACAATACCATCTTTTACTCTAGCCCTCTCACCCGCTACGCTAGGATCAATAAATGGATCCAACAGCCAAAACTCGATATATTCAATGTTATTTTGATTGAAATTTACCTCATTCGTGATCGCTCTGGTTATGCCTCCCCAATGCCTTTCAACCTCATCTTCTACGTCTGGCGTTCTTCCCGTTTGGAAATTAGCATCATAGTTGTATTGCCCGCGTTCATTTGGGAAATACGCAACATCAAAAATAGGCTCATTGAAGTTGACCAACGTCTGGTCTCTTTGACGGAAGATTTCTTGCGGTAAAACCGATCTTTCATAGTGATTTTCCAAATCGTCATCATCAATGTTACCGGGACGATTATTATTGCCACCTGAATTGTAGAAAATACTATTATCTACTGTATACCAGGCAACTTTGGCTACGCGAAAACGGTTTTCCAGACTTCTGGATTCAGAAATTACTGTGGGGGTAGCGGCCAGTTTCCATGACTGCCAGCCTCCGATATTTATCGGCGTAATGGCATTTTCAAAATCATCTATGTAGGAAGTGCCTTCACCGTTCACTATATTACTGGTACCCGGGATAAGCTGAGCAAATTCTGCATTAAACGTGATCGCAGATGGTTCTTTGGTACTTATAAAGGGTAATGCATCTACTACTTTTGTGAGGAAGCGGGATTCACTTTGATAATTGATGTCAAAACCGTATTTTGTATTTGCAGTAGGTTCATTTCCTACCGCAAACCGACTAATTCCTCCTGGCCTTTCGTTTAAGTGCAAAACTGTGGCTCCTACATTAAAATTATCGTTAAAACGATAGTCAAATCTTACACCTGTTAGTGTCCTTGTTTGGAAGTTAAAAAGGTCGGCTTTCTCGTAAGCGACATTGATGGTCTTTCCAGAATTTAGTATCCCATCATTTAAGATTCTGACGGAGCCAAGGTTATAATCCACAGAATAATCGAGTCCTTCCGTTAAAATCGTATTCCCTGCCGTCACTATAACTGAGCCTTCTGCAATATTGATTCCGGGAAGTTGGATTTCGTTCGTTGATCCCGCCGTTAACCTCCCTGAGATAAAGAATTTATTCTTGCCTGCATTTAACTCGGCTTCGGCTTTAGGCTGCGAATAAAGATCATCGTAAACAAATTTTTCTACTAATCTATTTTCATCTGATTCGAACTGAGCCTCTAGCGTACTCCCAAAAGGTTCCAGTACTGGAAAAATGATATTTCCATTACGGGTATCTATGGTAAACCCCTCTATAAAATCAAAATTACCATCTGGCTGACGGTCATTGTTTGGGTTTAATCGATCCAATCCGAATACTCTCAATAAAGGTATGTCCTTGAGGTTTTGACCCTCATGGAGGGATGGATTGTCTTGTCCGGTGGCATCATCCCGATAAATCACCCGTAGCTGAAACCCTTCCTGGCTTACCTGAGAGGCATTGAGGTTGTAGACATTTTTCATCATTAAATCCCATGTAGGGACATCCACATTGATCTGGTTAGGTCTTAAGAGCTTCAAGTAAATTGCCCGATCATCTGGTCGAGTCTGGTATTCTTCACTAAGCTCTCCTACCCGGTAGGGCTGACCATTAAATGTATACTCGTAAGCCACCGCCAACATTTCATCACTCTGAAGTCTTCTGGTAAGTGAAATGTATCCTAAACGACTATCAAAGGTGTATTCAGTAGGGTCGAGCTGCCTGGCCGTAGTAACCTTTACGTAATCTACATCACTCTCCAAGAGTAATCTAGTTCGCAAATCCTCGTCAATCTGACCCACCGTAAGATCTACATTAAGGTTATTAAATAGGTTGTTTGCTGGATTTCTTGTTGGAACATTAGCAGGTTGGCTTCCTGCTGGTATCACTCTGTCATTGAAAATCACACTACCCTCACCCAAATCCATTAGCCCTACTACATTTCTGGTGGTTTCCGTATCGTTGTTCCGGTTTAGCACATATACCTCCATACGTGTAATATTCACTCCGGAAGTTACTTGTGGCAATGTAGCCAGCCATCTTTCGTAGTTATCCCTGAAGAAGTGCCCTAAAAAGAAATGCCTGTTTTCGTCATATTCTGAGGCACGTATTTCAAACTCTCGTCCTTGAAACCCACTCTCAATGGTGACGGTTTCGCTCCTTCCTCGCTGCTGAGAGGCGATAGCGGTCACAAATAACTTTCCAAACTGAAGGTCTGTTTTTATACCAAAAAGAGATTGTGCTCCTGAAATTAATGAATTGGAAACTGGCATGCTTACATTTCCGATCTCTATCGTCTTAATGATATCCTCTTCATAGCCGGTGTATACGACGCGGAGGTTATTCTGAAAATCGAAGGTATTGTTATTGTCGAAGTTGGCAGTAATCTCCAACTTCTCTCCAACTTTTCCTACTACATTTAAACTTATCTGCTGATCAAAATTGAATGCACCATTGCGCTGCTGTCTTAAGGTAAGCTCAGGGTTATCTATTCGTTGGAAACGAGCACCAAAATCAAGGTTCACAAATCCATTAGGCTGGATGTCTACATAACTGCCGCCAAAAATCCTATCAAAGATAGGACTTATAAAGAGGCGTGGGATGAGGCTTCTTCCGCTAACCGCACTTTCTCCATCAAGCCCCGCAGAGCGTTCTTTAAAATACTCTTTATTTAGCTGTGAGTTATTGTATTGATTGAACTCCTGAAAAGTCATAAAAGTAGCAGGACGAAAATCCAGATCACCGATATTTTCATAAACCGAATAAGTGACACCTGCATCTTCGGATGTGGTATCTGGATTGAATCTCACCTGCATGTCTACCTGAGACGGATCTCTCAAAAAAAGTGGTGAACGTGAAATCCTATTAGAAAAAGGATCTCCAAAACGATAAGCCGGCTGAAACGTAGGGGTCTTGCTCGACTCATATGGTTTAAGCGTATCTGTTTTCGCTGTATCTTGTTCCTGAAAAAAAGCAGCCTCTGCTCTTAAGGAAAAGGCTACAGTGATTGACGAGATTAATATCTGTATATGAAGTTTTCGTATCAAAAAAGCGGTAAGGGTTAGATTGGTTATGACCCCTTTAAGGCTAGCTTAATCAATTCTTCAAGTTCTATCTCCTCTCCGTAATCTTTCAAAATTTTATCCAAAGTTTTGACGGCTATTGATTTATTTATTCCTAGAGTAGTTAAAGCAGATAACGCCTCAGAACGTAGCGTATTATCAAAACGAGGTTGAATTTCAACACTTTTATCCAGCAAACCTTCTTTTTTCATTTTATCCTTGAGCTCAAGAATAATTCTTTGTGCGGTTTTGCCACCGATTCCTTTTACCGATTGAATGGTTTTTACATCTTCCTGCACAATAGCTGATTGTAGTTCTTTCGCATCCAAAGACGATAAAATCATTAGTGCAGTGCCGGGACCTACCCCACTGATCGAAATAAGGTCCAGGAATCTTTTCTTCTCTGAAACTTCATAAAATCCAAAAAGTGTGTGCGAGTCTTCCTTTATGACCAATTGCGTTTGGATAAGAATATCTTCTTTATCCTTAACGTGCCCATAAGTAGTAAGGCTTATTTTCACCTCGTATCCTACTCCTCCCACGTCTATCACTAAATGCGTAGGATCTTTAAAAGCTAACCTGCCTTTTAGATAAGTAATCATAAAAGCTCTCCTTGCTGAATACCTGCGTCCACAACCGCAATTGCTACCATATTGTAGATTTCACGAACTGAACTTCCTAACTGTAGCACCTGAACAGACTTTTTCATACCCATGAGAACAGGTCCAATTACTTCCGCTCCACCTATTTCCATCATGATTTTATAGGCTATATTGCCCGATTGAAGATCGGGGAAGATGAGCGTATTTACATTTTCACCTTTCAGGTCATTAAATGGGTATAATTCATCTCTTAGCGTTTTATTCAATGCTACGTTAGCCTGAAGATCTCCATCAATTTTCAATTCAGGATATTTTTCTTTGGCTATTTTAACCGCCTTCGCCACTTTTTCAGGAACTGCCCCTTTCGCTGAACCAAAATTTGAATAAGAGAGCACAGCCATTTTAGGTTCATAATCAAAAAACTGAACTGCTCTATTCGTCAATCCAATGATTTCCACAAGTTCCTCCGCGGATGGATTGAGATTTACGCTTGCATCAGCGAAGAAAAAATTACCTTTCGCTGTATTTACAATGTAAACCCCTGCTACGCGATTGACCCCTTTTTCCATACCGATGATTTGGAGCGCCGGAAGTATCGTTTTGGGGTAATCGTTGGATAATCCTGAAATCAATACATCGGCTTCTCCTTTTTCCACCATCATCATCCCGAAATAGGTCCTGTCAGCCATGACCTTTCTGGCCAAGTGCATCGTCATGCCTTTCCGTTGACGCATTTTCATGTATTCCGCAGCAAACAGTTCCAGTTTTTCGATAGCGTCCTCAGGATCAACGATTTGGCAATCACAAATAGCGTCCAGGTCGTTTTCTTTGATGAGTTCCTTAATTTCATGTTTATTTCCCATCAGAATAGGAATTCCAATACCTGAATCCAACGTCAACTGTGCCGCTTTTAAAATATTGATATGATTTGCTTCTGCAAACACAACTTTCTTTGGATTTTGCCGTGCCTGATACACAAACCTGGAAATGAGTCGCTGATCAATTCCGACTTTAGCGAGCAGTTCATGCTCATATTGGACCCAATCCTTGATCTGGATACGTGCCACCCCCGTTTCCATTGCTGCTTTGGCAACGGCGGGAGAGATCGTAGTGATGAGCCTTGGGTCGATTGGTTTGGGAATCAAATACTCCGGCCCAAATTTTAAATTGGCCTTGCCATACGCTTTCAAAACGATATCTGGCACCTGTTCCTTTGCTAGCGCTGCAATAGCCTTAACAGCAGCTAGTTTCATTTCCTCATTAATGGATGTTGAGCGAACATCCAGTGCTCCTCTGAAAATGTATGGAAATCCCAACACATTATTCACTTGGTTCGGATGATCCGAACGTCCTGTGGCCATAATCACATCTTTCCTTGTTTTAACTGCCAGCTCGTAAGAAATCTCTGGATCGGGATTGGATAAGGCAAAAACAATCGGATCATTGGTCATTGATCTGAGCATTTCTGCTGAAACGATATCTGCAATTGATAAGCCTAGGAAGACATCTGCCCCTTTCATTGCTTCCGCCAGTGTATCCACATCATGATCAGTTACATACTTGGACTTGATTTCGTCAAGCCCCTCTCTTTTTTTATTTAAAATACCCTTACTATCAGCCATTAGGATATTTTCCTTTTTTGCTCCAAGAGACACGTACAAATCAGTACAAGCGATTGCAGCTGCTCCTGCTCCACTTACGACTATTTTAAGGTCTTCTATTTTCTTACCAACGATTTCTAGTGCGTTTAAAAGTGCAGAGCTAGAGATAATAGCAGTACCATGCTGATCGTCATGCATGACTGGAATATCCATATTCTCACGAAGTGTTTGCTCAATCTTAAAACTCTCGGGTGCCTTGATATCTTCCAGATTTATGCCGCCAAACGTAGGCTCCAAAGATTGGACGATCTCAATGAATTTATCTGGATCCTGCTCATCTATTTCTATGTCGAAAACGTCAATACCTGCAAATTTTTTGAAAAGCACCCCTTTACCCTCCATAACAGGTTTTGAGGCTTCTGGGCCAATGTTTCCAAGCCCTAATACTGCCGTGCCATTGGATATAACCCCAACTAGGTTTCCTTTGGCCGTGAATCTGTAGACGCTTTCCTTGTCCTCTGCAATGACTTTGCAAGGTTCAGCTACTCCCGGAGAATAAGCAAGAGCCAAGTCTTGTTGTGATCCCACAGGCTTGGTAGAATTAACTTCTATCTTTCCTGCAGGCTTGTTTTCGTGATAGTCTAGTGCGTCCTTCGGACGTATCTTAGTTATACTCATCTAAGTTTGGTTGATAGGGATTAACGCCTTCTATATTCTCAAAGCTCTTCAATTCCCAACTATTTCGCAACGTACAGCAATTAAGATCTAGCGGATTCTTGTAAATCACTTTTAGTTCTAAAAGTAGATAAAATTGCTTCTAGTTCTCTAATTAGATTTTTCTTACGAGTTCCTGGAGAATCTACATACCCCTCGATGTAATAGATGATTTGTGCTTCCTCATCTACTATCGTATAGCTAATAAAAGGGCCCCCTCTGGAATTATCACTGATTTTCCATAGACCACGTGCCTCTACCGCAAAGTTTCCATTGAACGTCACTCGCTCTGTAAAGACTGGAATAATGTCTTGTCGTTTTATATAAACATCCGGATTCTCCCCGTCATATAAATAACGCTGGGTTATTTTATCCCGGAAAAGGTCAATGTTATTGAATACTGATTGATCACCGTAGGGTTGGTAATATACAAAAACGCTTTGCTCAGTTTCAGCATCCATTTGTCTTAGCCAAAAGAAGTTTTTGAGATCTCTTGCTTTTTCCCACCCATATGGTATCACAAGACTTACATCGTGATCCTCTCTAATTCTTTCGGCGAGTTGTTTTTTGGGACTGTTAAACAATTGCGACTTAATGATTTCTCTGGCAGAAGATTCAAAAATCTCACGAATTTGCGATCTATTGTAGTTGATCTTCTTTGCAAGTAAATTACCTGTAGATGAAAAAAGGAATAAGGCAGTCTGACCTCTCGCAAATAAATCTTTTTGCTTTCTCATGAAAATAGTCGTATCTCGCTTGATTTGGTTCAATGACTGATTGGTAAAGAATTTTTGAAGAACCCTGCTATCTGATGTTTTGCTGTCTAAAGTCATCACAAAAATCATGTTTTTGGCTGACTTGAGTACGGAATTTAGTTTTCTAGGGCTCACTTTACTAACATTAAAAAGTGATTCGTCCTGAGGCAAGCCTAGCATTGGTGCGTTGAACGTTTTTCGAAGTTCTGATCCTAGTTCAGAATTTACCCACTGTGTAGAGTCTATCACTAAAATAATTTCATCTGCCTCTCCTCTGGCTTTAGGTAATAATCCGGAGCCATTGTTGTTGCTATCGGATTCAGTACAGCGAAATAATAAAAAAAAGAAGGGTATTAATATTAAAACTCTTAACATTTCTTCTCGGTGTGGTTTAAAGCAATTCACTCGCAAAAATTATTTTGGATGCTTCTCAAACTTACGTGAAAAATACTGAATTTGCTCAGTTAGGAATAACTAAAGATTGGCCTGGCTTGATCATATTGGAATCAAGCTTATTTGCTTTTTTCAACTTTTCAATCGTAGTATTGGCATTTCTGCTGATGCTCCATAGTGAATCACCGTATTTTACCGTGTATGTTTTACCAGTACCGCTAGAAACTACAGTGGTTGGGACATTCTCAACAGGTGTTTTACTATTTGTATAAAGGTTTTTGGTTTTTGAAGTATAGGTAGGCAGCACCCAAATACTTAAAGTTTGGCCAATTCTAATCATATTCCCGCTTAATCGATTCCAACTTCGGATATCTGATATTCGAACCCCATATTGACGAGCAATTGTTCCTAGGACATCTCCACTTCTTACCCGGTGAGCTATTCTTTTTCGCCCGTACGTACTTCCTGGACTATTTCTGGCCAGATATTCGAGATGTTCTTTTCCTACTTTCGAAGCAGTGTCGTAGAGTGTAGCTCTATTTTTTACAATGGTATCTTTCCATTCGAATGGAATTCGTAAGGCAAAGTTTTTGGTGCCTTCTGGCAAGGCTCCTCTTTTAATTTGTGGGTTCCAAAGGAGTATATCATCTAGACATAAGCCTAACTGATTACAAAACGTTTCCAAGTGGAAATATTGATTGATTTGTACAGTATCTAACTGAGGGAAGAACTGCTCCGGAACCTCAACAAAGGCATGTTCATCTAGATGATTGAACAAATAGGTGATAGCTACATACTGTGGAACGTAGGATCGTGTTTCTCTGGGCAGGTATCTATAAACATCCCAAAATTCTTTTTTATACCCGCTTCTCCGAATTGCTTTTTTAACATTTCCAGGACCACAATTGTAAGCTGCTAAAGCCAACTCCCAGCTATGAAACATATTGTAGAGATCTTTTAAGTGCCTGCAGGCGGCATCCGTTGCCTCGTATGGATCCATCCTATCGTCAACATACCAATTGCTATTCAACCCATACATCTTACCTGTGGAGGAGATGAATTGCCATAAGCCAACTGCATTTGCTCTTGAGACAGCATTTGGCTCCAAACCTGACTCTACAATCGCCAGATATTTAAGTTCATCAGGCATGTTATACTTGGTTAATACCTCCGAGAAAATTGGGAAATAGCGTTCCTTTTTTTTAATGATGTCTCGGGTGTAATCTCGATCCTTTAAGGCAAAGTATTGGACAAAGGCCATCACTCGATCATTGAAGTTAAGAGGCACTTCATTCTCGATACATGAGATCCTGTCCGCCACTTCATCATAAGTAAAGTCTGGGGTAATTTCTGTTAAGCGAAATTCCTGTGCTATACCTACATACGATAGAAAAATAACATTTATAACGATCCACTTTTTTATCATGTGATTTTCAATTATTCACCTTATTAATATCAATAGTGGTCGATTCTAAATTTGTTTTAATAGAAAAGTCTAACTTTTCTAATAGTGATTAAAATCTGCGAATTGGCATACTGTCCGTAAAGAACGATAAATTAAGGTTTGGAATTTTCTTTGACTCCTTCTTTAATTTCATCTTTAATCTCTTTAGTAGCATCTTTAAATTCTCTAATACCCTTACCCATACCTTTTGCGATTTCGGGAATCTTCTTTGCTCCAAAGAAGATTAAGATAAAAAGCATGATTATCAACAATTCACCCCAACCGGGCACCCATAGAAGTATATTATGCATTTTGTAAATATTTATTAATCAAAGATAGAAATTTATTTTGGCAATAATAATTGCAAAATGTAATCTCCATTACTTCAACGCTAGCCAATTTTCTGGGTTTAGCTTTGTTGTTCCCTTATATACTTGAAATTCAAGTTCGGTTACACCGTCTCGATCGGTGTAAACTTCTCCGATGATATCATTTGCCTTAACCCGCTGACCTTTCTTAACATTGATGGATCTTAAGCGGGCGTATACAGTGAGGTAATCGCCATGTCTGATCACTACAATGTTATTTTTGCCTTGTATGGTCCCAATTAGAGTGACTTCTCCATCAAAGACAGATTTAACTCGCGAGTTTTTTTCTGTTTGTATCCCTACACCATCATTAATGACGGTAATACGTTTAAGCACCGGATGCTGTTGTCTTCCAAACTTTGATGTGATAAATCCTGAATTTACCGGCCAAGACAGTTTATTTTTATTAGATTCAAAAAGACGGGTAAGTTCTGCTGCACTCGCAATCTCGGCTGTAGACGCATTTGAATTTTTCTTTTTTTCAGCTTCAATAGTATTAGCAATTAGGGAATTCAACCTTCTATTAGCAGCTTTTCTTTTATCCAGTTCTCTTCTAAGCTGAAGTTCCTTTTTTGCAAGTTGAGTTACTAACGCCGATTGGTTCTTTTTTGAACTGGCAAGTTTCCTATTTTCTCTTATTTGCTGATTCAAGAGTATTTGTTGTTCTGCTCGTTTTGTTTCCACCTTACTTCTTTGGTCATCCAAATCCTTGGTTACCAATTCAATTTGCTCTGCTTGAAGTCTTCTTGCTTCGGCATATTGCTCTAAATATTTGAGTCTTTGTAGCAACTGGTTAAAACTCTTAGAAGAAAACAGGAACATTAATTTACTATTACCTCTATTGGCTTTGTAAGAAGAGTAGATTTGAACTGCATACTCTTCTTTAAGAACTTTGAGGTCATTTTTAAGCGAGATGACAACCTCAGAAAGGTCGCTGATCTCAGCATCTAAAAGTCGAATTTCTGTACCTATCGATCTGATTAGTGAGAGGCGTGCACTGATTTGTTGATTCAATGCCTGAAGCTGTCCAAGTGTGGCCTTTTTTTGTGTTAATGTTTGTGTGAGAATTTTCTCGGCTTCCGCAATTTTTTTAAGGTTTTCTTTCTTTTCGTGTTCTAACTGATTTTTTGTTTTTTGAGAGGAGGCAGGGATAGCAAATAGGAAAATAAATAAAATTATGAAAGGAAATGGTCTATTTCCTTTCATACTTACTAGAAACATCATAAGGAAATCTTAGAGGAGATGACTCAATCTCCATTTTATTATAAGAAATATAGATTTCGGTATTTGGTTTGTCGGCTGCTTCGTAGTCTATTATAGCAGTAATTTCATTTGGAAAGATTTGATTACTTACCCTTATAAAATCGCTGTAATTCACTGAAATTGTATTTTTAGTGTTTTCGTGAATTACCTTGACTTTTTCTAATTTCATCGTTTGAAAACCAATGAAACTTTGGAACAAATAATCTCCTTTTGATTGATCGTATTTAAAGTGCTTCTCTGTTTTTTGAATTTTTTGTTTTTTGTATGGTTCCATTAAATTTCCCAAAAGTACGGATTGAACCATTTTGAAGTTGAAATCAAAGCTGTACTCTTTTGACAACTCTTTAAAGGTATAATTATAATATTGTTTCTTAAATCGATCTAAAACCCTGACGTTTTCTGCATCAATAAAAACTCTTGCCACTTCTACTCCAAATCCAGATATGGATATCCAGATAATGCTGTCTTTTTTGATTCTAAAATTCGCAGTAGCAGACACTTTTTTTCCATCATTATCGAACTTGAATCTCGCTTTTGACGAGAGATAGTCGAAATGAGGATCAAGGACTTCCAGGTTGTCGTTTTTTGTAAAAACTGCACCAGTTTTTCTATTGCAGGAAATTAGAATTAGGCAAGAGATAAAAATTAAAAGCAATAGCTTATTCATAAAGCTTTCGATCGGCAATTTTCTTTTCTAGAAACTCAGACACCTCTCCCTTTTCGAGCGCTCTTTCCCACTGCTCCATGGCTTTTTTGGTATCTCCCAACTGGAATAGTACATCTCCATAATGTTCTAAGATTGTGCCGTCTTCTGTATTTAGAGAAACGGCTTTTTCTAAAAACTTTTTAGATTCTTTATAATCACCTCGCATGTAAAGAACCCAGCCATGCGTGTCTAGATAAGTTGGATTATCCGGGTACATTTTTACAAGCACCGCAGACATCTGAAGTGCCTTATTTAAATTTTGTTTTTCGATAGAAAGAAAATAACTATAGTTGTTGAGAACATGATCATTATCTGCCTTATTTTCAAGTGCCTTTTCATACGCCTCAAAAGATTTTTCGGTTTGGCCTAGTCCATTGTAAGCGTCTCCTAATTGACCATAAAAAACCGTCAGCAAGTTTGGATCAACCGTATACTTCTTTCCACGCTCTAACATTCTGATGGATTTCTCATAATTTTTCTGAATTAAGTAACCTGTACCAGCGAAATAATAGATCAATGCCTGGTTTGGGAAATATTCAAGTGCTTGCTCTGCGTGTGACACTAGGCTATCGTAACGATTAAGCTCTGCCTCTACATTAAGTATGTTCTGCCATATGGAATAATTTGAGGGATCTAACCGAGCGGCTTTGATATAATAATGAACTGCCTCTTTTGACCTTCCGTCTTGATAGAGCATGTCTCCAACAAAAGCTTGGGCTTTAAACTCATTGGGATGACTATCAGCGAGTTTTCTCGCCAAGTCAGTGAGTTTTTTCTGATTACTAGAATTTGATGAGGCCATGAAGAAACTTGATACAATCTGAAACTTTGAATCAAAATCAATGGATGGGGATTCAAAGGCTTGACCAAGGAGTGTTAATGATGTTTCGTAATCACCTTTTAGCCAAGCAACCTCGCTTTTTAACAGTATGAGCCTTGAATTTGATTTTTCAACAGATTCGTACTTCTTAATTTCTTCTTCTGCCTCCTCAAGTTTTTTATTTTGAATCAAAAAACTGATAATCTCTAATTTATAAGAAGATTCATTTGGATAAGCATTGATAAGTTTTCTATATTCAATTATAACTTTATCAATTTTTCCTTGCTTCATGTAGATGCGTTGCTTCTCACGAATGATCTCTTCCTTCACCCCTAGTTCTGCTTCAATTCGGTCAAATGTTTTGAACATCTCTTCATTTCTTCCTGTCAACTGATAAATCTCTGCCAGCTCATAAAGTGCGTTTTCATCTGATGGGAATTTTAAAAGCATTTCCTCGTAAACCTTAGCTGCTTCAATGTAAAAACCTGCTGATTGATAAATTCTTGCGAGTCCTAACCAATAATATTTATTCTCTGGATCTAACTCAATAGCCTTTATCCCGTACGGTATAGCTTTTTGTCCCTCATCACTTTTTGAGAGTACATCAGCAAGTTTGAAATTGATTGCCGCACTCTGGGAATTCATTTCTAGTGCTATGGTAAAACCTTCCAGAGCTTTTGCATAATTTTCAAGGATTAATTGCTTTTCAGCGTCAATTAGTACTGCTTCCAGCTTTAAAGAATCCTGCTGATTTTTTGGGATAGAGGGTTCATTTCCTTTCTTTTTCTGTGAGAATCCGGAGAGGAAGAAAATCAAAAAACTAATAATTAATAAATAGAATCGCATCTGTCTTACCATTCACAATAATCACCCAAACTTACTGATTTCGGTTGGCCTTTTAGCTTAACGTGATTTCCAATCATCGAGTTAGTCAAATTAACTCCCTCAAGAGAAGTATTATTTTGAATCAAACAATCAGATAGAAAAGCATTTTTTATTTCGCAATTATCCCCTACCGATACATTCGGTCCAATTTTAGTGTTTTTAACTTTAGTATCCTTACCAATATATACTGGATGAATGATTTCACAATTTTCGATTTCAGCCCTTAGACTTATTAAATTTTTACCTGTCAAAAAATTTAGATATCTAGAATTGGACTGCACCGTAATAGACTTGTTTCCACAATCCAACCATTCATCTACCGCTCTTGTAGTAAAGGCTATCCCTTTCTTTTTAAGGTTTTCTAGTACTGTGGTAAATTGAAACTCGCCACTTCCTCGAATGTTATTTTTGATTAGATAATTAATTTCTTTTTTCAACTTTTCACCTTCTCTAAAATAATAGATTCCAATAATAGCTTGATCTGAAATAAATTCTTTTGGCTTTTCTATAAAGTCAGTAATCACACCTTTTGCATTCATCTTTACCACACCAAATGAACTTGGATCATCGATTTGCTTGGTCCAAATAGTTCCATCGTCCTCAGGATCAAGTTTAAAATCAGCCTTGAAAAGTGTATCGGAAAATGCCACCATAACTTTTCCATCTAATAGTTCACTAGCGCAAGCTACTGCGTGAGCGGTACCCTTAGCTATTTCTTGTACATAGAACGAGGGTGTTGCATCCACGCTTTTGGCCACATTCTTTAATTTCTCCAGGACTTCTTTCTCGAAATCACCTATTACAAATCCAATAGATGAAATTTTCTCAGGGGTTATTTTCACTATATCTTCAACAAGTCGTTGCACAATCGGTTTACCTGCTATTGGAATAAGCGGTTTTGGGATTGTAAGGGTGTGAGGTCTGAGGCGTTTGCCTTTACCAGCCATAGGAATAATAAGGTTCATATAATATTAAATCTTAGAGCGGCTTGGATTTCTACTTTCAAATAAAAACGCTAAAGTTAGAAATATTAGCGTGATAAGAATTGCTGAAAATAAAGTTGCGTTTAAATATTCGTTTAACGCTATTCCTAAACCTGCTAAAAAAATATATAAGAGAATTTTAGGAAGCCGATAAGGAACAGGATAGTATTTTTTTCCCCACAAATAAGATAAAATAACCATACAGAAGTAGCTTAAAAAAGTAGCGTAAGCGCTACCCATATAACCATAAATAGGTATCAATAACCAATTTAGTGCAAGTGTCATTAATGCTCCTACAATACTTATGTAAGCACCATAGAGCGTACGGTCTGTCAGCTTATACCAGATCGAAAGATTGTAAAAAACACCTAAAAATAAGCCACCCCCTAAAAGCCAAGGCACAGCGTCAAGTGCCTCAAGATAGCTTTCTTGTCTAAGGAAAAATGGGGAATATTGTTCCACAAAAAGACTAAGTGCCAACCAGCTGAAACTGGTGAAAAGTACAAAAGAAGTCATTATTTGGCTGAATACCTTCGGAGCGTTTTTTTTCTTTGCCTGAGCAAAAAAAAATGGCTCAAACGCATATCGGAAGGCTTGGACAGCCAAGGTCATGAATACCGATAATTTGTAACACGCTCCAAATATTCCCAACATCTCAAGGTTTGAGTAATTCGTGTAAAAATCTTCTGGTAATCGATGCTTAAGCATTGCCCTACTAAGCATCTCGTTGGTTACTCCTGCTAATCCAATAATAAAAACAGGCCAAGCATAGTTCATCATTCTTTTCCACACAGTGCCTGACAAATGAATCTTAACCTTCTTCCATAGCGGAATGAAAAAGATCAAAAAAAGTGCATTTGCAATCAAATTTGACAGGAAAACATACCCCACTTCAAACTCAAAATGATAGATTGAGGAAAGAAAATGATCCGGTTTTTTATCTAAAAACCAGGGACAGAAAAGTATAAAAAAAAGGTTGAGAAGAATATTGAAAATAATGTTAGAAAGCTTGTAAGCGGCAAATCTTCCGGCCTTGCCTTCTTTACGTAGTTTCGCAAAAGGGATAGCTACAATGGCATCTATGGCAAGTATTAAAGCCAACCATTTAATATAATTTTGCTTGCCTGGATACTGAAGTAAATCAGCTAGTGATGGAGAAAAGATCCAGATAATCCCGGAAAGAACGATTGAACTAAATAAAATACTCGTAAAGGCCAGATGGAAATACTGATCATTATCTTCTTTTCCAGAAAACCTAAAATAAGCTGTCTCTAACCCATAAATATACAAAATATTCAAAAACGCTACGTAAGCATAGAGTTCGGTAATGATCCCATATTCTTCTGGTACAAAAACAGCAGTATAAAAAGGAACAAGTAAATAATTTAGCATTCGACCCAGTACGCTGCTGAGTCCATAAAGAGCGGTTTGACCCGCAAGTTGTTTTAATATGGACAAAAACTATTCTCCTTTGAAATTGGCCTCTCTCTTTTCTAGGAATGCAGCAACTCCCTCTTTAAAGTCTTCAGTATTAAAACACCCTGCAAATGAATTGGCTTCTGTTTGGTATCCATTAACTCCCTCTTCAAAATGGGCATTGACAGAATCAATGACACGACTTATGGCTATAGGCGCTTTTGATTTGATTTTATTCAAGGTTTCAACAGCCTTTGCTTTAGCGGCATTCTTATCGGCTTCCACATAATTTACTAAACCATATTCAAGGGCCATTTGAGAACTTAACATATCTGCAGACATCAAATACTCAAAAGCCCTGCTTTTACCGATCAATTGGGTAAGTCTTTGAGTGCCCCCGTATCCTGGAATAAGACCAAGGTTAACTTCTGGTTGCCCAAACTTAGCGCTGCTTACAGCAATCCGCATATGAGCAGCCATGGCCAATTCGCAACCGCCACCCAAAGCATATCCATTTACCACTGCTACGACCGGTGTATGACAATCTTCTATCGATTGAAATGTTTCCTGACCTTCTTCTGCGAATTTCCTGGCACTTATTTCATTGACTCCAAGAAACTCAGCAATATCTGCGCCTGCTACAAAGGCCTTTTCGCCGGCTCCTGTCAGTATGACTCCGCGAATGTTTTTAGGATTATCCTGAATATATTGAAACGCATCCTTTAGCTCTATCATAGTTTCCATGTTCAAAGCATTCATCTTGGATTCTCTATTGATTTCAATGGTCAGGATATTATCCACAAGCTCTAGAGATAGATTTCTGTAAGATTCCATAGATTTTTGGTTGTTTGGAACTGGAAAGAAAACGTAAAAATTAGTTAATCAAAAACGATCGTATTCTTCAAGTTAGAGATCATAGCATCGACTAAGTTAGGCAATTCATATTCATGTTGCCACCCCCAATCATTCCTGGCATGGCTGTCATCAATACTACCTGGCCAACCATCCGCAATTTCTTGCCTAAAATCAGGGGAATAATGAATCTTAAAGTCAGGATAATGCTTCCTTATCTGATCAGCAATGTCCGAGGGAGTAAAGCTCATAGCTGTAAGATTGTACGAACTCCTAATTTTTATTTGTTCAAAAGGAGCTTCCATCAAATTTATGGTAGCCTTTACCGCATCGTCCATATACATCATGGGAAGCATAGCTTCTTTTCTTAAAAAGCAATCAAAAGTTTCTCCTGCAATCGCTTTGTAAAAAATATCCACCGCATAATCTGTGGTGCCACCACCAGGAGGAGCTTTGTACCCAATCAACCCAGGATATCTCAAACTCCTTACGTCTACATTGAACTTTTCAAAGTACCATTCACACCATCTTTCACCAGCCTGTTTACTTATTCCATAAACTGTATTGGGATTCATCACTGTCCATTGTGGGGTGTTTTTGGGTGGGGTATCAGGTCCAAAAACAGCAATTGAGCTGGGCCAATAGATTTTTTGTAGTTGGCTTTTTCCTGCCTCCAAAACAGTGAGAAGACTTTCCATATTTAGCCTCCAGGCAAAGTGCGGGTCATATTCTCCCTTTGCTGAAAGTACCGCTGCGAGATGATAGACCTCCTTTATGTCATGTTTTAAGAGAATAGAATAAAAATTGTTTCTATCTAGAATATCGAGTTGTTCGTAAGGCCCATACTCAATCAACTTGACAGGTTTTTCCCTTAAATCGGAGGCAATTATATTTGAAATGCCTTTCCGTTCTCGGAGTTTCAGTGTCAATTCTGTACCTAACTGACCACAAGCACCTATTATTAATGTTTTGTTCATTAGGGAATGTTGGATTTAAGACAGTAAATTTACTTATTGATCCTAGACAATGGGCATGTAATTTCCAAAACGAAGAACACCAAACTTATCTTATTTAACTCTTCTACGAACATACATAGAGGTTTGAAATTTTATCGTAACTAATACTTTTTTTACAGCACTAAAATCAGGCTTCTATTAAATTTGATTTGTGGAGTTTGCAGACTATTTGAAAAGCAAAAAAATCGATCCCAAGAAATATCGAAATAGGTATCCGGAGCAATATCTAGAATGGGAGTCGCTTTTTAATGAAGTGCATCCTAACAGCTTTACTCAACAAAAACTTTTCTTACTCAATAAAACAAGGAGAGAATTTCCCTTTAAAGAAATCATTACTGAAAAAAAGTCCTCGGCAAAAGCAGTAATAAAGCCTAAAGTAAAACCTTTAAAACCTAAGACAGAATAATATGTATACAGCACTAAAAGAAAGGCTCCAGAAAGAACTGGCGGAAATAGAAAATGCCGGTTTGTTTAAAAAAGAGCGTGTAATTGCATCTCCACAAGCTGCAGACATTACTCTAAATGACGAATCGGAAGTCATTAATTTCTGTGCAAACAACTACTTGGGACTTTCTTCTCACCCTAAAGTGATAGAAGCGGCTAAATCTGCCATTGATACTCATGGGTTCGGTATGTCTTCCGTAAGATTTATTTGCGGCACTCAAAATATTCACAAGGAGCTGGAACAAAAAATCTCAGAATTTCTAGGTACCGAAGATACCATCTTGTATGCTGCTGCTTTTGATGCAAATGGTGGCGTGTTTGAGCCACTATTGGGTCCAGAGGATGCGATCTTATCAGACAGCCTAAACCATGCGTCCATCATAGATGGCGTTCGTTTATGTAAAGCTCAACGCTTTAGATACAAAAACAATGATATGGAAGATCTTGAAGTACAACTCAAAGCATCAAAAGATGCCAAGGTCAGAATCATTGTAACGGATGGTGTTTTTTCTATGGATGGTACCATTGCTCAACTGGACAAGATCTGCGAATTGGCCGATAAGTATGACGCTTTAGTGATGACCGATGAATGCCACTCTACTGGATTTGTAGGAAAAACCGGAAGAGGAGTTCATGAATATCGAAAGTGTATGGACAAAGTAGATATCATTACGGGAACGCTTGGCAAGGCACTAGGTGGCGCATCAGGTGGATTCACGTCAGGGAAAAAGGAAATCATTGACATGCTCCGTCAGCGGTCCAGACCTTATCTTTTTTCCAATACCCTAGCGCCTTCCATCGTAGGAGCTTCAATTGCTGTAATTGATATGCTCAGCGAAACCACAGAGCTAAGAGACAAACTTGAAGAAAACACTAAGTATTTTAGGGTAAAAATGCATGAGGTTGGGTTTGATATAAAACCAGGGGAACATCCTATTGTACCTGTAATGCTTTACGATGCAAAACTATCGCAAAAGATGGCCAGCATGCTTTTAGAAAAAGGGATATATGTAATAGGCTTTTATTACCCCGTGGTTCCAAAAGATGAAGCAAGGATAAGAGTTCAAATAAGCGCTGTACATGAAAGAGCGCATCTAGACAGAGCGATCACAGCTTTTACGGAAGTAGGTAAAAAACTGAAAGTTATTTAACCCGAAAATTCGAGTGTTATTCATTGAGATCATGTAACACGTTGAATAGGAGAATCCTTTAAAAAACCCGCCTTTTGGCCCAACTCTTCGTTACTCAAAATTTCAAAAGCCTCATTTACGACCATCAAACTACGTTTTTGAAATTCTGAAAGCCTCGATTTGAACCAAAAATCCAGTTTTGCAAAGGATTCTATGAGGTAATTGATTTCGATCGAGAGGACAACATCGTTCCCCAAATTTGAGGAATCAAAAATCATTCACTATGAATATTCAACTAGGGTAAATCACTTACTTGAATCAACCAGCCACTATTGGTGGGAAATCATTCCATCTAACTTCCTCTCAAGTAGCAGTTCATTCGGCTAAGGAGATCTCCATTCTGGCTATCTTTTTCTTGATAATGGCGCTTGAACCCACATCAATACCCACTGCTCGTGGTCAAAGGAGGGGCATACTTTCCACAGGGTGCTTCTTCATTCATATTCATTTATGGTTTTACCATAAAGTAGCCAAGAGAAGGTAGTTGAGTACTTACATTATTCCATACGGGATTTAAGTGCAATGCTTCATCTCCAATGAATGTTACAAAGCCCTGATTATTTTCTCAATCAGGGTTTTACATTTTATCCAAAATGCGGGTAGGGATCCAATCACCATTAAATTCATAGGCTTGCATGGCTGCCACGGGAAGTTAGCTGCTCTATGTTACTTTTTACAGAGGTCTTGAAATGAGGGTTAAGCACATGAAAGCCAAAGTGGCTTTTCTTCATGGATGGAGTGAAAAGGTTGGGCGATGCATTTCTAGAAGAAATAAGTAACTACATGACATATGCGACTGAAGCATGAGTATTATGAGATAAGATTGAAAAGGATGAAAAGAGGACTTAACCTTTAAGCTACCTCCTCACTGACACTTGCCTTGATTTTAGTTTCTGAGGACTCTTTTTTCTTTTTGAGTTCAAGTGGTTCATTAAGGTAGATATTAATCTGTCTTCTAAGTTCCTGAGTTGAAATATTGTGATTGAGCGCTCCATTTTTCATCGTAGAAATCTGACCTGTCTCCTCTGAAACAACAATAATGAGAGTCTCCGTATTTTCGGACATTCCAAGACCTGCTCTATGCCTTAAACCGTATTGTGCCTCTAACTCTCTCTCAGTAACTGGTAAAATGCATCTTGCAGCTACGATCCGATCTTTATATATGATCACAGCACCATCATGTAAGGGGCTGTATTTGTTGAAAATCGCCAATAAAAGTCTTTTTGAAAGAAGAGAATCCATCTCATCACCTGACTCTGCATAAAATTTCAGTGGAGAAGTTGCAGACAATACAATAAGTGCGCCAGTACTCGATCCTGCTAGTGATTTGGCGGCTTCAACAATAGGTGTAATATTCGCCCGTTTGTTGTTACCATTTTGAGACCAAAAGCGTACATTCTTGATAAATTTTCCTTCCTCAAAAATGTTGGTTCTTCCAACCAGCAACAAAAACTTTCTAATTTCTTGCTGGAAGAGAATAATTGCCGCTAAGACCCCAACACCCATAAATTGTCCAAGTATAGTGCTTAACAATTCCATTTGAAGGGCGCTTACAACCAGATAGACAAGATATAATAGGAGAAAGCCAACAAACACTTTGATAGCAACACTTCCCCGCATCAGCTTATAAACTTGTGTTAGCAGCAATGTGACTAATAGGATATCAAGGATGTCCTTAAATCCAAATTGCAAAAAACCTATTTCAAATGCTAAAATCACTTTAACTGGTTCACTAATTTGACTGTTTCTATCGCTTCTTTAACATCATGTACACGAAGAATGCGTGCACCCCTAAATAAAGCTAGCGTGTTTAAAACCGAAGTGCCGTTTAAAGCTTCTTCTGCTTTAACATTTAATGTTCGATAGATCATCGATTTTCTGGAAACGCCCACTAAAAGTGGCCGCTCTAACCAACGAAAATATTCTAAGTCCTTCAAGAGCCTAAAGCTTTGATCTACTGTTTTGGAAAATCCAAACCCTGGATCTATGATGACGTCTTTAACGCCAAGATCGTTGCAATTCCGAATCACATTTGAAAAATACTCGACGACTTCTTTTAAAATATCGTCATAATTCGTCAGCCTTGTCATCGTTTGAGGAGTTCCTCTCATGTGCATAGCAATGTATGGAACATCAAGCTCTACAATCGTCTTTAGCATTCTTTCATCAAGATTTCCTCCGGAGATATCGTTTATCATTTTTGCTCCGGCGTTAACTCCTTCCCTGGCAATCTTAGATCTAAAAGTGTCTATAGATAGAATAGCTTTTGGAAACTCTTTAGTGATGGCTTTTATCGGTTCTATGATGCGATTTAGCTCTTCACTTTCCAAAATATCCTGAGCCCCAGGCCTGGAAGAGTAGCCACCCACATCTAGAAAAGTAGCCCCTTCCAACAACATTCTCTCCGCTGTTTTTAGCACTTCTTTTATCGAGTTTTTTCTGCTTCCGGAGAAAAAAGAATCGGGGGTAATATTGATAATGCCCATCACTCTAGGTAGAGATAGATCCAGTATTTCTCCTTTTATGTTAATGGTACGATTGAAATGCAATGGGTTAGTTTTGCTAGGGAATAAAATTAAATGAGAGCGCAGACAGAGCAACAATACATTGATATCATTTCTTCCTGTAAAGAAGTATTTATAAAAAAAACAAAGGATTATGGCAGCGCCTGGAGAATTTTAAGGTTACCCTCAATAACCGATCAAATTTTTATCAAAGCTCAGCGCATCCGTTCCATTCAAGAAAAAGGCGAAAACAAAGTTGGTGAGGATATTCGCAACGAATTCGTAGGTATTGTGAACTATAGTATAATCGCTATCCTTCAAATGGAACTGAACGAAAACGAAGAGATGGAAATTCCTTTAGAAAAATTGGAGCCTCTATATGATAAAGTCGTAAGGGATACAATGAGTTTGTTAGAGGCTAAAAACCATGATTATGATGAGGCATGGCGAGGCATGCGAGTTAGCTCCATGACAGATATTATCTTGATGAAATTACTTAGAGTAAAACAAATTGAAGACAATGCCGGTAAAACACTTATTTCTGAAGGAATTGATGCTAATTATCAAGATATGATTAATTATTCAGTATTCTGTTTAATAAAGTTGAAGGAAGAATGAGGCTGTTAAAAGAGTTTGCACGGTATGCCGTTGGGGCGTTATTTATTTTCTCAGGAATCATAAAAGTAAATGATCCAGTAGGTACCCAAATTAAATTGACAGAATATTTTGAAGTGTTTGCTTCAGATATCGCGCCTTTCTTTGAATGGTTCGTTCCAGCTGCTCTGTTTCTTAGTGTGTTTTTGTCCGTTTTAGAGGTTGTCTTGGGAGCCGCTCTGATTTTGGGATATCGTATGAAAATCACCGCGTGGACATTACTTGGAATGATAATATTCTTTACGTTTTTGACCTTTTATTCGGCATATTTCAATAAAGTGACCGATTGCGGATGTTTTGGAGATGCTATTAAACTAACCCCATGGCAGTCTTTTTATAAAGACATTATCTTAATGATCTTAATCGCAGTTATTTTTTGGAAAAAAGATTCTTACAAAGCCTGGTTTGGCCAAAGATTTCGGGAAGTCAAAATGATCGGGATAACTATTTTTATGGTAGGATTCGCAGTTTATGCAATCAGGCACCTTCCCTTCATTGACTTTAGAGCTTACAAAGTTGGAAATCACCTCCCTTCATTGATGCAAAACTCAGAACCACTGAAATATAGGTATATAATGGAAAAAGACGGAGAAAGATTTGAATTTGAAACCTATCCTTCAAATCCTGACTATACCTATGTCGATTCTGAATTGATTAATCCTGAGGCTGTCGCTAAAATTACAGATCTTAACGTCTGGGAAGGGGATGACGACTACACGAATGCACTTATGACCGGAAATAAGTTAGTCATCGTGGTTCATCAAGTAGAAAAAGCATCTATCAAGCAAATTGATCGACTTAGAAATCTGACCCTTGAAAATCAAAATTTTGAAACCTGGCTTTTGACCTCTTCAGGATATAAAACATTTGAAGCTTTCCGGCACAAAAATCAATTAGCTTCACCTTACTTCTTTGCAGATGCAACCGTATTAAAGACCATGGTGAGATCCAACCCTGGTGTTCTTTTATTAAAGGATGGACAAGTATTAGGTAAATGGCATTACAACGATACCCCTTTATCTCATGATGTGGAAGGTATTTTAAGTTGGTATTGAATAGAAAAATTTTCTTGGTTGGCCTACCCGGCGCTGGAAAAACTACGCTAGGTATGGAGCTTGCAGTCTATCTGGGCCTTCGGTTCGTAGATTTAGATCAAGAGATAGAGAAGAATACTAAACAAAAAATAAGAAGTATTTTTCAAGAAAAGGGCGAATCTTATTTCAGGCAACTAGAATACGTTCATTTGAGGAGAGTGATAGACGAAATACCTGAATTTGTACTGGCTACCGGGGGCGGAACTCCATGCTTTTTTGACAATATGCATCTGATGAAAAATGTAGGTACTACCGTTTTTATCAGTACTCCTATCCAACTGATTAAGCAGAGATTACAACAAGACTCTATTCGCCCTCTGATGCAAACCAATTCACTAGAACATTTATTGAAAGAAAGAAAAAAATGGTACCAACAGGCTCATTGTACCATCTCAAGCCTTAAAGAACTTTTGGAACTTTTGGGTACTAAAAATTCAAACCGAAAGTAATGGTAACGATCGTATTTTCAATTTCTGAAGAAGCGACAGGCTGAAATTCATCTAAAGATTGATAAGGAATGTATTCTATGGTTCTAGTGCTATTTACAACTCCAAGATCTAAGAAATAATGAGCATTTCTATATCCAAAGCCAAAACTCATATCTGTCTGCTCGTTTAGATCAGAATTTTGATAAGGGCTTGGGAAAAAAGCGTAACCTGCACGTAGCATAAATTTATTGATCCTATATTCTCCCCCTAGGCGTACGTTCATAACGGAGGAATAGATGTCTTCTATTACTTGATTATCTCCTGAAGTAGAAAAATCATCAGAACTCAAATTTGCATCTCCGTAATCTATAAATTCTGCATCTCCACTCAAGAACCCTTTTTTCCCTAAGAATAATGTAGCGCCTAAACCTAATCTTGAAGGTGTCCTAAGGTTATAGTCTGATATAAATAGGGTGCCTTGATAGGGATCAATGGTGCTTAGATCAACGATCTCTCCATCGTTATCAGCTGTAGCTCCTACTTTCCAGCCTGCATCCAAATCTAGAAAGGACTCTTCATTTAAAGACAAAAAGCTTGGAGAGGTATAACTTATACCAACCGTTATAAAATTAACTGGACGCGCAATAACTCCAAAGTTGAAATTCACTCCTGCACCACTTACGTCTAAGTCGTCAATCAGAGTAAAATCATTCAGGTCGGGATCAGGGATAAATTCTCCATTATCATTGAATGTCCCGAAATCAAACTCTTGGTATATTCTCTGTTGACGATAATTTATAAACTGTACTCCCATTCCACCTCCGAAATACAAGCGATCATCATAATTTCCGCCCCAGGCTACGTTCATTTGATAATGAGAACCTCTTTCTTCTATTACTTCATTTTGAACAGGAAATCCTTCAAAATCTGCTACATAAACCAAATCACTATTCTCATCAGTTATAGGAGATATCAAATATTGATCGAAAGCAGCGTAAGCCAATTCAGGCAAATTATTAGGCTCAATGTTGAATGACCTGTCAGCTAAAGCGTCTGCCAGACTATTAAAGTTGTTCTCGCCTTCATAAGATCTATCCAAGCGATAGTTATTTGCTCTGTTAATTGAAATAGCCAAAGTACCTCCCTTGAACTTTTGATCAGAAAAGCGACCTTTGTTCCAGTTAATTACTGCCCCAATGTTTGCAATATTAAAATGATTGTTATCGGATTCTGTAGAACCTTGAATTCCGTTAATATCACCATTGATAAAGTAATCGGTGGATACATCTGAAAAATGAACGGAAGGTGAAAAAGTGAAAACACTTTTATTGAAAAAACCTAAACCAGCAGGGTTAGATGCAGCGGAACTAATATCGCCTCCCAGGGAAATTTGTGCTCCTCCAATTGCTTGCATCCTGGCAGAACTTCCCAGACTGTAATTCGACTTACTGAAACGTAATGCATCTTCAAAATAGCCAAACGCATCTGATTGAGCTTGGCTAATAACGGAACAATAAATAGTTCCTATCAGTAGTATAACTTTTTTCATTTTTAATACTAGTTACCCCTTCTAGAACCAGATCTTCCTGACGAAGATCTGCTCGAAGAAGACCTTCCGGATGAGCGACTTCTCGAAGAACTACCAGAACGTATTGATCCCGAGCTTCTGCCTGAAGTGGACGATGGTCGACTATAGCTAGACGATCTTGATCGTGATGAATTACGATAACCGGAAGACCTGCTCGATCTTGACCTAGAAGTGTTTTCATAATTGGAATTTCTTGATGTACTGCCTCTGTTTAGTGAAGAATTATTACGAGAATTTCTTCGGGACGATGAATTATAATTCAAATTCCTACTTCTTGCTGATCTTGCATTGTCAGTTGTGTTAGAATAACGACTACTTCTGGATTGATTTAGGTAATCTCTTTGTTGACGAGCATAGCTTCTGGAACCACTTCCTTCACCAATGGCGGCATTATCTACTCGTGTTGATCTACCTGATGAGGTAACTTCGCCTCCCCTAGTGCTTCTGGCATCTCGAACAACATTTCTTCTGTATCTGTAATCGTTTACCACATAAACAGATCTATTGTAAAATCCGCCGGATGGTGGACACCATGCGTTTCTGTAGAAACCACCTCTCCATCCCCAATTATTCCATCCCCAGGTGGGGCCCCAAAAGGGATCCCAGAAAGGATCGTATGCTCCTCCCCATCCATAGGAAACATTCCAAAAATTTCCGCCCCAATTATTCCACCCCCATCCCATATTCCATCTCGGGTTTCTCCAGCCCGAACCATTCCAGCTATTCCACCCGTTATTGTGATAATGGTTATTGATTACAACCGGATCATTTTGATAAGTATCTTGAGGGACACCAAAATTGGGATTGGATTCAAGTTGACGAGTCTCAATATTCTCATCTGGTACAGAATAGTTTGGATTGGTGTATGATTCTATCGTCTTTCCTGATTTATAATAATCAATTGATTCCTGACTCACATTACCGTTGTAAAGTGTATCTTCTGGATCTAATTCAAAATTATATTGCTTACCTAGAAAAGATGTTGCTTCGAATGTTTCTGGAATTTGAGTTTGTGCTGTTTCCTTTGATTCATATTGTGTTTGATATGATCCTGTCTGTTTACTTTTCTGTTTCTCGCGGTCAGATTTAGTGAAGTATAAATCATCATGCTCTTGTCCAATAACTGATGCTGATCCAATTAAACTAAGTAGCAAAAAGAGGTTTTTAATGTAATGTCCCATAGTTCTTTGCTTTTTTATTTAAACGATATCTCTCCCTTGTCTGTTCAACTCCTCTGCTATATTTGCTTTTCGCCGAGAATTAACATTTTTTATAAATTTAGCAAACTCCATACCAAATAGTATAATTTTTCATGGCAAAAGCAATTCCTTCTCGTTCAGAAGATTATTCATTATGGTACAACGAATTAGTCAAAAAATCAGGTTTGGCAGAAAACTCTCAGGTGAGGGGGTGTATGGTAATTAAACCTTATGGTTTTGCAATATGGGAGAAAATGCAGCAGACTTTGGATCAAATGTTTAAGAATACAGGCCATGAAAATGCTTATTTCCCTCTTTTAATCCCCAAATCCTTTTTGAGCAGAGAGGCAGATCATGTAGAAGGTTTTGCAAAAGAGTGTGCAGTAGTCACTCATTACAGACTTAAAAATGACAATGATGGAAAAGGAGTAATAGTAGATCCTGAGGCACAGCTGGAAGAAGAGCTAATCATTCGTCCTACCTCAGAAACGGTTATTTGGGATTCTTATAAAAACTGGATTCAATCGTACCGTGATCTTCCGGTCTTAGTCAATCAGTGGGCTAACGTGCTACGCTGGGAAATGCGAACCAGGCTTTTCTTGAGGACATCGGAATTTCTCTGGCAGGAAGGTCACACCGCACATGCATCGCAGGAAGAAGCGGAAGCTGAAACAAAACAAATGCTTGATGTCTATGCAACTTTTGCCGAAGAATTCATGGCTATGCCAGTGATCAAAGGGTTAAAAACAGAAAGCGAAAAATTTGCCGGAGCTGTTGATACCTATTGCATTGAGGCGATGATGCAAGATGGGAAAGCCCTTCAAGCCGGCACCTCGCATTTCCTAGGCCAAAATTTTGCGAGGGCATTTGACGTAAAATTTACCACAAAAGAAGGAAAAGAAGACTTGGTTTGGGGAACCTCATGGGGTGTAAGCACACGTTTAATGGGAGCGCTTATCATGGCCCATTCAGATGATGATGGACTTGTACTTCCCCCCAAACTTGCTCCAATTCAAGTAGTAATTGTGCCGATCTACTTTAAGGATGAAGAGTTAGAAAAAATTAAAAGGGTTGTTGAGCCTCTCCTAAAAGCTTTAAAAGGAAAAGGTATTTCTGTCAAATTCGATACGAGAGATACACATAAGCCGGGTTGGAAGTTTTCAGAATATGAGTTGAAGGGTGTTCCTGTACGCTTAACGATAGGTCCCAAAGACCTAGAAAAAGGAACAGTGGAAGTTGCTCGAAGAGATACCAAGGAAAAATCATTCCATTCTATAAAATCAATTGAAAATTACACAATAGATCTACTGAAAGAAATTCAAAAGAGTATCTATGATAAGGCCAAAAGTTTCAGAGACGGAAACACAAAACAAGCCAATACCTATGAAGAATTTCATAAATTTATTGATAAAGGATTTGTATATGCCCACTGGGATGGTACGGTGGAAACAGAGGAAAAAATCAAAAGAGAAACAAAAGCAACGATCCGCTGTATCCCTTTAAATCAAATAAGGGAGAAGGGAAAATGTATTTTTACCGAAAAACCTTCTCAAGGAAGGGTACTTTTTGCTAAAGCTTACTAAAGTTAATGGAGTGGTTAATAATACTTAGTTTGATGCTACTTGGCACCTTTTTATTGGTTGCTGAGATCATATTTGTGCCGGGGGCAACGGTCGTTGGCATTCTGGGATTTATTTTCTCTGCATATTGCATTTATCTAGGTTACAATTATTACGGGCCAAGCATTGGGACGCTAATTTTGATTGGAGGACTTGCACTAAATATAATGGCCTTGGCAATATCATTTAAAGGAAAATCCTGGGAACGTTTTTCCTTAAAGCACTCTATGACCGGGAAATTCAATGACGATTTCAAATATGATATCAAAGAAGGTGATAGGGGAGTGACCATTTCGTCATTGAAACCCATTGGTAAGGCGACATTTGATGAGCATATTATTGAGGTAAGATCTAATGGTGGTTTTGTCGCTGAAAATATTGAAATTGAGGTGAAAAGAATTGAATCCTCAAAAATTATTGTACAACCTGTTAAATAATAACTGAATACTATGGGTAGCATTATCCCAATTTTATTTGTCGTAGGTGGAATTATCCTATTCTTTGTTTTCCTCTATTTTGTACCGGTCAACCTATGGATAACCGCCATATTTTCTGGGGTGAGAGTTGGTTTATTAGAACTCGTTTTCATGAGGATACGAAAGGTTCCTCCTTCGATCATTGTAAATTCATTAATAACCGCTACAAAGGCCGGATTAAAAATAACAGAAGTAGAAGGAGAAGAGCGGCGTGACTTAAGAACACAGGACTTGGAAACTCACTATCTGGCAGGTGGAAATGTTCCTCAGGTGATTAAAGCATTGATATCCGCCGATAAGGCTAACATCAATCTAACTTTCAAACAAGCAACCGCCATTGACTTAGCTGGGCGTGATGTTTTTGAAGCAGTTCAAATTTCAGTAAATCCGAAAGTAATCAATACACCTTCGGTAGCCGCTGTAGCTGCTGATGGTATTCAGCTCGTAGCTAAAGCGAGGGTTACGATTAGGGCTAACATCCAACAATTAGTTGGAGGTGCGGGAGAAGAAACCATTCTTGCGAGGGTTGGAGAAGGAATTGTTACTTCTGTAGGTTCAGCAGCTACCCATAAAGAAGTGCTGGAAAATCCCGACAAAATATCTAAGCTTGTCCTGCAGCGAGGCCTTGATGCGGGTACCGCCTTTGAAATCCTTTCTATTGATATAGCTGATGTAGATGTAGGAGCTAATATTGGTGCAAAACTTCAAACTGATCAGGCTTCTGCTGATTTGAAAGTTGCTGAGGCAAAAGCAGAAGAGAGGCGAGCTATGGCTGTGGCAGAGGAACAAGAAATGGTAGCGAAAGCTCAAGAAGCAAGGGCCAAAGTAATTTTAGCCGAAGCAGAAGTACCTAAAGCGTTGGCAGAAGCCTTTAGAAGTGGGAATTTGGGCGTCATGGACTATTACAAGTTTCAAAATATAGAGGCAGATACGGATATGAGAAGCTCTATAGCAGGGTCCGATAAGAGCAAGAAATAAGATCTATAAAACACATTCAAGAATTGCCATCCTAACCCAAAGTCTTGTTCTCCGAGCGAGACTTTTTTTTAACTAATGATTATAATTATCTTATACAGCAGCATTTGAATATAAAGCAAGGAAATGGTTGCATTAATCCTTATATTTTACAATCAGCTTCGAATTTTTCTCATTCAGGTTGATTCTTTCAAAAGAATCATAATATTTACTTTGATTTGATCAGATATCGATTTTCGACAATGATTTGAAACAAGATCTTTCCTGCACCTAAGAATTGGATTATCTTTCCAGAACACGGTTCATTGATAACTCAATGGTACCTATGCTCAGCATGGCATTGATCAAGCTTACCTTCTCAAAAGCGCTCAAATCAGTGATGCTGATAGGCGCTTCTTTTATTTTGTTTTCTGCCAGTAATTGTTGCCTTTTTACACCATTCAAGAGAGGCGTATCCGGAGTAATCCATTGGTTTCCATCCCAGAAAACCAGATTAAAATAGGAGCCATCGGTTACTTTCCCATCGATCACAATAATGATATCATCCGCACTTGATTTAGCAACCATTTCATTGATCTCTGATCTATCTTCAAACTTGAACGAATAATCAAACGAGGATGATTCCATTATCTGAAGCGACCGAATTGTTCTAGGTATGTATTCCGAAAACTCAAGATCATAATTTGCATCTCCCTGATTCGAACCATAAATCAATCTTACTTTATATCTACCTTTCAGTTCCAATTTTGGTAAGATGTTTGCAAGGACATGCGACTCAATTTCCGGCATGAATCGATGGAAAGTTCTGTTTATCCTTTCCTGGTGCAACGACAGATTGTGATAAATACCATCTTTGCAGAATATACTTTCTATGAATCTCATGGTCTTCCTATGCCCACCCGCAAAATTCTAATTTTGACTTAAGGGCACCTCTAAAAACCCACTTTCAATTTTTGAGATGCTCTTTTTTTCCTGATACTTCGTTATCAAAATACTTATTTAACGCTGCTAAACTCCGTTTTTGACGTCTTGTCTCAGGAAAAAATCGCTACCTCAAATTCTTGAACTGAGTTTTTAGAGGTGCCCTTTAATAATTCGAAATCCCAATCAAAATGATTCATTTCTTTATTTTAACTTGCTATTTTATATTTAATCAGTGCATAAGCATCGCTGTCGAACGTTGTAGTGCACTTAGGACGACCAATAAAAAATCAAGATGAAACAATCCATTATCTTAACGATATCTATTTTTTCTCTTTTTACATTTTCCGTTAGAGGGCAAACTCAAAAAGACTCTCTGGATATTAAACAAGTCGCGTTAGATTATATCGAATCTCAACATTATGTTAAACCTGAACAATTTGAACGTGCAGCTCACCCTAGAATGGTTAAAAGAACTTTTTGGACAAATAAAGAAACTGGAAAGGAATATTTGAGAGAAACATTTACCGACGCCATGATCTTACTTGCCGAAACCTACAATCAAGAAGGTGATAAATTTCCTAAGAATCCAAAAAAAGAGGTTATCATCTTGGATATTTATGATAAAACTGCTTCTGTAAAACTCATAGCTGATGACTGGATCGATTACATGCACATTGTAAAACTGAATGGAAAATGGCAACTGGTGAATGTATTGTGGCAATTCAACGACTCTGAAAATCATTAAATTCTAAGACGCACGATACGAATATGTAAAAAGCATGTGCTTTTGTGCTTTTATATACTGTAGTATCAAGATTCGCCCGTGAGGTCTGCCCTCGAAAAAGCATGGTGCTATTAAAGGCTTCTAATTGCGTGAATTTTGAATTTGTAAGACGTGTCATTACTTGAAATATTGCGAGTATCAGTGTATACTTTACTGGCCTCAAAAATATTATTTAACTGCAAGCTCGTGCCTTATATATGAGTGTTATTACCGATTGCCTTAAGCTTATTTGAAGTGCTTCCATGATTATCTTTGAAGTATTAAAATTGAGATAGCTGAATTCAGCCACTAATTAGTGTCTATAAGAAAAGGCAAAAAACACGCTTACTGACACCTATAGCGTAGTTTCTTAACAAAACAATGAATAGAATCTATTTTATACTTTGGAATCAATTTCTCAATTTCTCAAAAATTAAGATGAATTTTAAACGAATTGAAGGTAAACCTGTGATTTTATTGCGTTTTTACTAAAATCTCAAAAGTAGATTCAATGACCATTTGTGCATCGAAATTTCAAAAAAAACACGCTCTATGAGCTAAAAACACCGTTTTCTTTGAAAAGATACTGTTTTCTTAGAGCC
>JBCCLN010000003.1:0-52968 GCA_039026865.1 Bacteroidota bacterium
AAGAGCGTAAACCTAAAGAAGCTAAGGGTATGGTAGGCGGTTTTTGGTCAGCCTTACCACGAAAACCGAACAAAGACTAAGCATGTAGAAAGCTTTGCAATTGCTTGTTTGGACGAGGGTTCGAATCCCTCCGGCTCCACTGAAATGGCATCATTTCAAACTATTAAACCTGTAAATTACTGATTTACAGGTTTTTTTATTTTATTTACTTTCATTTAATAGCAAATAATAGCGTATTTAAAGGGGCTAAATCGAGACCACTTTTAAAAAAATTAAAATGGTATCGATTTCTTTGTAATTTATTGTTTTTCAATTTTTTATAAAACTCTAGTAACTATTTTTGTATCTTTATTTCACCTAAAAAGATACCAAAAAATGAGTAATTCTTTTGCTGTTTTATTCTACCTCAAGGATAAAAGATTGGACAAAAACGGGAAAGCCGCATTATACCTAAGAATAACGATGAATGGACAGCGGACTGAGATTAGTTTAAACCGTAAAGTTTTGCCTGAAAAATGGGATTCTCGGATGAATAAAATGAAGGGGAAAGGTATGGAAGCCGAAGAACTGAATCGGTTCATGACCACAATTCGGCATAGGGTCAATAAGATTCAGCACGAACTTATTGAAGAGGGCGAGCCGTTCACAGTTCATGACATCAAGGACAAGTACTTGGGAAGGGACAAGAAATACAAAATGTTGCTGGAGCTTTTCGAGGAGCATAACCAGCAAATGGAAAAATTAGTTGGGGTAGAATTTGCATTAGGCACATGGAAACGCTATCATACGACCAAAAGCCATGTCACGGAATATGTGAAATCAGAATATCGCAGAAATGACATTCCGGTTAAGGATGTGGATTTGAAGTTCATCAAAGGATTTGAGTACTTTCTGAAGGTTACGAAGGCCTGTAATCATAACTCGGCTTTAAAGTATGTAAACAACTTTAAAAAGATTGTCCGCATTGCAGTAGCGAATGATTGGATTGCCAAGGATCCTTTTTACAACTACAAGGTGCAATTCAAAACCGTGGAGAGGGAATTTTTGAGCAAAGAAGAGCTGCAACGGCTCATCGATAAAGAAATCGACGGTGAACGACTAGGTATTGTGCGGGATATGTTTGTGCTCTGCTGTTTTACGGGGCTTGCTTACGTCGATATCCAAACGTTGCGCCCAGAAGAAATTTATCAAAACGAAGAGGGTGGATATTACATCAAATCCAAACGCTCCAAAACGGATACAGGTTTTATGATTCCATTATTGCCCACTGCGGTGGCCATTATTGAGAAATACAAAAACCATCCCAGGGTGGTCAATAAAAATTGTGTGATACCGGTTCTCAGTAACCAAAAGTCCAATGCCTATCTCAAGGAAATTGCAGATCGGTGTGACATCAAAAAGAACCTGACCACACACCTGGCGCGTCACACTTTTGCAACTACAGTTACCTTGTCCAATGGGGTACCCATTGAAACGGTCGGGAAAATGCTGGGGCATAAAAATTTACGGACCACCCAACACTATGCTCAAATCATTGATAAGAAAGTGGAAGAGGATATGGCCCTTTTAAAGGAAAAGTTGGCTGGGATGTAAGGGTTTCAAAAGTATCCGCTATATAAGCACACTCCGCTTCCCATTACGCGCCAGGTGGTCCAGCATGTCCTCGGTCATAAAATCCAGGTCATATTTGGGGTTCCAGCCCCAATCCTCCTTTGCCATGGTATCGTCCACAGCACGGGGCCAATGTTTGGCAATGTCCTGTCGGTGGTCGGGCTGGTACCGCATTTTGAAATTCGGATAGAACCGCCTAATACTACGGGCCACTTGTTCGGGTGAAAAGCTCATGCCTTGCAGGTTATAGCCTGTCCGTACCCGAATCTTGTTCTTTGATACCGCCATCAGGTCGATGGCAGCCTTTACTGCATCCGGCATATAGCACATCGGTAGTTTGATATCCCGGGAGAGGTAGCAGCTAAAGGGTTCGTCCTTGACGGCATGATGGTATATGTCCACGGCATAGTCGGTCGTGCCTCCACTGGGCAGGCAACCGTGGCTGATGAGCCCTGGATATCGCAGACAACGCACATCGAGTCCATACCGGTCCCAATAGTACTTGCACCAGAGTTCCCCGGCAGCCTTGGCAATGCCATATGCCGTGCCTGCGTCCCGATACCCATGTTGCGGCGTCCTTTCCAAAGGGGAATTTTCTCCGAATACAGCAATGGATGAGGGCCAAAAGACCCTTTTAATCTTCATTCGCAGCGCGGCATCCAACACGAGCAACAGCCCATCCAAATTGATCTGCCAACTGGCATGGGGGTCTACCTCCCCATCTGCTGAGAGGATGGCCGCAAGATGATAGATATGTTTGATATTATATCGCCGTATAATAGAATCCATGCGGTCGGAGGCAAATACGTTCAGCGGCTCAAAATGGCAGTTGGGAAGGTACATCCCTTTTTCCGGGTCGATGTCCGAGGCGACCACCCGGTCCTCGCCGAAGACCGCTGCCAGGGTACGGCAAAGTTCCTGGCCCAATTGCCCTCCGGCCCCGATGACCAATATGCGGTTGTATTTCACTATGATATCCCCTTAAAAAAACCTGCCCAGTCCCTAACGGACGGACAGGCCGTGTCTACATAAAAAACTAACTAAACTATGATGGTATGTTATTTACATTTTATGCCTCATCACTCCAACAACTGCATCAACAGCCAGTATAGAAAAAAGAAGGCGGCCACGGCGTACACTGCCCACAGCAACCATCGTATTATTTTCTTTCGTGATGATGTCATGCAACTTCAATGTATTATTGGTTTACTAAAGGCGAAACGGCCCGCCGTACCTCACGACAAGACGGCCGGGCCTGAACGCCCCTGCCTTCGCACACCAACCAAAAGCGGACGCAGGTGCATCAAAAGACCCTAACTAGTATTGATTTATGGAGTTTGATAGCTAATTCAAATAACCTCTGATGAAAACAAAACCTAGGTGTTCCTTTGATAAATTCTTTCACATGATTTCAAAAAGGGAAACGGCTTTATGAAGACTAACGATTATACTATACCGTTCCCCTTTGACTAACTCAAACTAACTCTATGAAGTAAGCTTGCCTTAAACATCTTTATTTAAGTATTGGACAACGTATATTATCTTGATCATTTGGCACTAGTTCAGAATATTTTTGATACGCCGTTCCAAATTCTCCCAATGATATCCTGAGAAATCATCTTTTCGCCTTTTTTGGACTTTTTTGATATTTCCATACAATTCTTCTAAGGTTAACTGGGCAAAATAGGGGATGTCTGTATTCTTTATGTTTTCATCCTTTGAGTAGGACAATTCTCCTAACTTTTCTACCATCAGTTTTTGTAAATCTTGACGGTATACATCCATTGTCTTATTAGTCTCTAATTCAGAAAAAATTCCTCCTTTTAATTCATTAATTAAGTCCATAACTGCCCTAGGATTTTTGTTCAACAGCAATTCATTGTTTTGATATTCCATCAGGAAAGATGAACCGACAAAACGCTCCAAGTAGTTTTTCTGAAACCTCACAATACTTTCAAAAGGTTTGGTATCCCATTGCATATATTCATAGAGCTCCAGGTTTAACAGCCACATTGGTGTTCGGAACAATTCATTATTAAAAAAACTTATTATGTCAAATCGTTTGGTAGGTGGAACAGGCGAGTAATACTTGCTGCCTTGCTCCACTGAGTAATGTCCAGAAAACTGGCTTGCAAGGGCTCCTAAATAGCTGTTATATTCCCTTATGATTTCTGAGTATCGTTCTTGAACTAAGCTTTTATTTATTTTACCATCAGAATCTTTCGACCAAAGCAACAGGTTTTGGGTTATTACTTTAAGGTTTTTTAGAGCCAAATCAGCCGATTTAACTTGGTCCGAACCCAACAAACGGGACACATTACCAAATCTATATTTAGGCTCCGAAATTCTCTTATCAATCCAATTGGCAAGTGTTTCATTTTCCTCCGCTTTAGTCTTTGTATAAATTGGTCTATAGCCATATTCAATGGCCCAATAGTCATAGGCACTCAATTGTGACTCATAATTTTCTACATTATCCATCGGTTGTGCGATATAGTTTTGAGTATAGTTCATAACTGATTCACCCGACCCGAAATTATCCGTAAAACCTTTTGAACTTAAGTACTCGGTGGGGTAAGAGGCATTGGACAAACCATTGTGTTTAAGACCCAAAGAATGCCCAACTTCATGTGCTATTACCGTTTGAATTAACTTCCCTACAATTGAATCATGCAGCCTAGCCTTACGTGCCTTTGGATTAGAGGCAGCTGTCCGAACAAAATACCAGTTGCACAACAACTTAGTCATATTGTGAAAAAAAAGAATATCTGATTCCAAGATTTCACCTGACCTTGGGTCATAGGTTATCGGCGATATTGCTCCCTCACCTGAATTTGCCACCCATCTAATAACCGAATGACGAACATCTTCTGGATTCCATGTGATTTCATCATTTGCATTTGGTGAAATCTTTGCAATAATTGCATCTTTAAAACCAATTTTCTCAAATGGCTTTTGCCACATTTCGACACCTTTTTTGATGTAAGAAATCCATTTTGTAGGAGTATTAGCATCGATGTAGAAAATGATGGGCCTTTTAACACTAACCATTTCACCATTCATATGTCTCAACTTATCTTCCGCTTCCAACCTCCAGCGCTTAATAAATCGCTTTGAAACCATCTTTTGAGGATCCAAGGAAAAATCACGCTTCAAAATCGAAAAATAGCCGACCTCCTTGTTGTGTGGTCTAGGCTTCATGGGACTAGTTGGTAAAAGCACAATGGAATGATGTACCTCAAGAGTCAACTTTCCAGAAAAGTTGGTTTTATGAAACTTTGATCCAGTAAATGTGAGAATATTCCTTACATCAAAGCCAATAGAATCACTAGAACACCATTTTATCATGGATAGTTCCTTTGCAACTTGGGATATTCCAAATTTCTTATGTTCACTTTTTTCTAAAGCATCCAAAAAACTATTTTTTGAAATGAATAAATCGGTAATATCGATGAGAACGAAGTCTTTAGAATCATCAAATCTCAAAGTTTCAAAAGCGTGAATGATTATGGGCAAATTGTTGTTTGCTATTGATCTTGAGATAGGGCCATCTTCACTTATCATGCTATCGGCATATAAACTCTCCAATTGAATTCTATCACCAACTTGTTCAAACCTTATTACCTTTTGAAGTTCATTTCCCATTGTTTTTCCCGCACCAAAGGATAAACCTTCTGACCTGTTTGGAACCCTCGACACTTTAGTACTTAACAAAAACTTTCTGCCAATAACTGATAGAGGTAAGTCTATATAAAATCGCCCCCCGCTTTTATAGATTTTAACCAAACCATTTGATACCAAGTTGGAATCATTGGCCAAACAGTCATGGCTATTTAATTTGCAATTCAAATTCTTACTTTGCCCAACTAAATCATTTTGAGAAAAAAGAAAGAAAATATATATGAGTATACTCAATATTTTACTTTGACCCATTTGTTTGGATATCATTGAATCTTTCCGTGTTTAGACCTTGCACTTTAATAACCGGGATTTTGAGTAAAATTCGGATTCCGATCCAGTTGTAATTGAGGAATGGGATATAGTGCATCGGTACTTTGCCAATCGGCTTTTATGGAGCCCAACAAACTATCTGTCCGATTGGTGCGTTTCAGGTCCAACCACCTGTGTCCAAATTCAGCAAAAAACTCATTTTGTCTTTCCTGTTCAATAGCCAACAATAAGGCTTCCTGACTTACCGCTGAATTATTCATTAAACCTGCCCTGCCTCGAATAACGTTTAAGTCATTTAGAGCCCCCTGGAAATCGTCCATTCGGACTCGAGATTCTGAACGAATTAAATATTGTTCGCTTAGTCGCAACATTACATAGTTTTCTTCGAGTCCAGATCCATTGTTTCGATATTTTAATGGGAAAAATAAGGTTTCAGTATCGACAGTTACACTTCCAATCCAAAAATCAAACCGTTCATCCTCAGATTCAAATGAGTTTATTAAGGACCCAGAAAGCGCCACACTAGTTGGAGTAGATTCTTCTTCAGTTATGAAATTATCGGCGTCATATGTGAATCCATTCAAAGTTTGCAGTTGCCAGATTGTTTCATTACTGGTGGGCAGAAAAACCTGTTCAAGGTTTTCTTCTATTGCAAGGCCGCTTTCTTCGATTACTTCCGTTGCATAAACTTCAGCGTTTGTCCAATCCTCGGTGTATAGATATACCCTCGCGAGAAGAGATGAAACGGCATAGGAATTAGGACGTATGCCAGATTCATCTAGCAACCGGTCATTGTCCATTAGTGCATCTCTTGCCTGGACAAGATCTTCAATTATGCTTTCATATACCTGATCCGTGGATTGACGGATTGAGGCATTATTTATTTCAAAATTGGTGGATGTAACGTATGGAACATCGCCAAATAAATTCACTAAATAGAAATGAAAGAATGCCCTAAGGAACAATGCCTCACCTGTAAGTAGCCTCTTAAGTTCTTCATCCTCTAAAGAAGAGTTTTCAACGCCTTCTAGGACAGAGTTAGCCGAATAAATAAGGGAATAAGTGTTGCTCCATAAATCCGAAAGGACCGCAGCATTATCCGGAAAGATGGCATTTTCAAAAAATTCCAAATTTCTATCATTGTTTGAGAAATCAACAAACTCGTCAGCTGAAAGGCCTAAATAAAGGGTTGCGCCTCCTGCAGCCAGACTAAGATTTCTTGTGGACAAATCACTATATATACCTATTAGAGCAGCCTCCGCAGAAGCCTCGCTACTAAACACTGTTTCGCTAACAACTTCAACGGTAGGAGGATCGATGTCTACAAAATTGTCACATGAACTTAAAAGAATCATAAGGACAATTATACTTTTATATATTTTGTTTTTAACTTCCATATCTTTTTTTCTTTGATTGTCTTTATTAAGAATTAAAAGGAGAGACTTGCTCCTACAGAAATTATTCTGAGGGCAGGTAGTCTAGCTCCTCCCGTTGGAACTTCAGGATTGAACCCAAAGTAATCAGTGATGGTAAATAGATTCTGGCCTAGAGCGTAAATCTTCAATTCATTTAAACCAATTTTGTCACTTAATTTGGAGGGAAACGAATATGAAAGAGAAACGTTTCGAAGCCGAATAAACGATGCATCGGTATAATTGATGTTACTTGACCTACTGAATAAATATGGCCTAAAAGCCGGGTTTGACCTACTCTGTGTAAATTGGGGATGATTGGTTATATCTCCGGGGTTTTGCCACCTGTCTAAAACCCGTGTGGGCTGATTAATAAATGATCCAGGAGTATTTCTGGTCCGATACTCCAAACCGGTTTGCTTAACAAATTGGAAAAGGAAATCCAATTCCAAACCTTTGAACTTTAAACTGTTGTTTAGGCCACCATAAAATTCTTGTTCAACAGGTTCTCCAAATCGTAAGTCTTCCCCAGTTATTCTATCATCGTTGTCCAAATCTTCAAATACATGGACACCGGTCTCCTGGTCAATCTCTAAATAATTTATCCTTCTTTGAATGGCCAATGATTGACCAACTTCATATACGTTCGAAAATGAAGAATTTTCAATGTCAGGATAACTGGTCAATTCGTTTCTGGGAAAACTAATATTAAATGTGGTAAACCATTTAAAATTTGACTTATTGAGATTTGAACTTCTAAATTCTAGTTCCAATCCGCGGTTCTCTATGATAGCTGGAAAGTTGTCCGTTATCCCGGAGAAACCGGTTGTAGGAGTCAAAGGAAAGTTTAACAATTGGTTCGAAGTGGTATTCTTATAATAGCTACCCACGAGAAATATTTTGTCCGAAAACAGACCCAATTCAAGCCCTATCTCTCTTTTCTCAATTTTTTCCCAAGAGAAATCGGGATTGAACAAACGTGTGGGCCTTAAACCGGCAATCCCTCCATAGGGGTCAGTGGAATTGAAAGTTTCTAAGAAACCGTAATCCCCTATTTGATCGTTTCCGGCGGTTCCAAGAGAAGCTCGCACTTTTCCAAAACTCAAGACGGGATTGTCCTTTAAAAATTTTTCCTCAGAAAAAATCCAAGCTGCTCCAATAGCTCCAAAATTGGAAAAACGATTATCTGGTCCAAATCGACTGGACCCATCTCGACGGCCAGTAAGATTGATCAAATATTTTCCCCTCCAGTTATAATTGACCCTACCATATAGGGCAGCATACCTGTAGACGGAATTGCCAGAATTTAAGACCCGTACTTCTCCGGCGGATGATATGTCGCGGAGGAGATTATCACTTACGTAAGTCAACCCAAGTAACGTCTCTGAGTTTCTCTCTTCTTCTTGAAGGGTTGCACCAATAGAGACGGTTAAGTCACCATTTAAAACTTTTCTGGAAAAATTTAGCTGAGGCTCAATAATCCAAGTTTTAGTTTCACTTCTTCCGTAAGCTGCTGCGGAGCCAGTACTGGGCAGATTGTTCGGGTCAAATCCGCTCAGGGGACTAGGTTGAATTTCATCAAAAATCAAAGAGGTATAGCCAAGATTCAAATTAAAATCTAATCCTTTCAATAACTTATAGTTGGCCACCACATTTCCAATTACATTGTCTGTAATTGCCTCATATCCCCTATTAATCCTGGAAAGTGGATTAAGCCAAGTGGAATTCTCCCAATTTAAATTTCCCTCATCATCAAACAGTGCAGGAGCTACAGGAACCAGACTTACAGCATCGCCAGTCAAATCGGAGAATGGCAAGTCATTGTTTGTAATTGAATAAGACCCCGAAAACTGGACAGAAAATTTATTGTTTTCCGAAGTATGGTTTATGTTAAAGTTCAACGAGGTTCTTTTGAAATCGAAGTCTCCAGGAAATACAGTGGATTCTCCATACAGCGTTGCACTGAGCAAGAACTGGGTGTTTCTACTTCCACCTGAAACTCCAAAGTCCATATTGTTTATTACCGCAGTACCTCCAATTAGTTCATCTTGCCAATCAGTTTCCCTGCTACTGTCCCATGTGCCATTCAAATCATAATCCCTTGACCCAGGACTCGCTTCATCATTTGCAAATGCCTCATTTCTCATTTCTAAGTATTGTTCGCGATTCATCAAATTCAATCGATTTGAAATCTCTCCCAATCCCCCGTACATATTTAAATGAAATCTAGTTTTCCCAGCTTGACCTTTTTTTGTAGTTATAAGTACTACCCCATTGGCTCCTCTTGATCCGTAGATAGAAGTTGCATCAGCATCTTTTAAAATCTCTATACTCTCAATATCGCTCGGATTAATAAAATTTAAGGGACTAGTATTCCCTGTTGGATTTCCTATTTGTTGTGAATTGAGATTGTTTGCGGTATATGGTACTCCATTTATTACGAAAAGGGGGTCTGTTCCGCTCAAAATACTGTTTTGCCCTCTAATAAGTACATCAAATCCCCCACCTGGAACACCCGTATTTTGCGTAATTTGAATTCCTGCAACGTTTCCTTGAATTGCCGAGAGCGGGTTGTTGATTGGTTGTCTCTCTATAATCTCCGTGTCTACTTTTGATATATTACCTGTACGTTCTTTCTGACTGACCTTATAATATCCCGCGTTTAGCACCACTTCATCCAATTGGCTCACCGATTCCTCTAAAGTAACATTGAGTGTGGTTTGGTTGCCGACGGTAATCTCCTGTTCAGCGTAGCCAATACTGGTAAAAACCAAAATGCTTTGGCTGTTTGGTACCACAATTTGGTAGTTGCCATCAAAGTTAGAGGCGACACCACGGGAACTGCCCTTGACGATAACACTGACCCCTGGAAGCGGGACACCATCCGTATTGGTGACCTGTCCGGTGACAGTTATGGGGTCCTGGTTGGCAACTGTTGCAGATTTAGCTATTGGATTTTTATTTGGCAATAAAAAAATCTGCCCATTCTCCACGCTAAAGGTTGTCCTTGTCCCAACAAAGACATCATTAAGAATCGTGGACACTCCCTGTCGCTTGACCACCACCGAAACCCGCCTATCGATATCCACATCCTCCGTACTGTAGATAAACCGAAAATCCGTCCTGCTCTCAATCTCATCCAAAAGTCGCTCCACGGTCACATTCTCCAAATTCAAGGAAATCTTTTTCTGGGCATAACTGGGATTTGCCTGTAACACAAAGGCCCCAAATAACAATAGAACAGCACTTATCTTCATCTTTAAATCAATATGTGAATCGAAACCTTTTGGGTCAGGCCCTGAAGGAACTTTTTGGTTTAAGACTCTGTTCTTGTAGCGGTTTTTTGAAGTATGGTGTAAGGAAAAAACCCTTTTTACATACTTCTTGACATGAATTGGAAAGACTCCAATCTCATTACGAAGTAATTTCATATTTTTAAAGTGTTGTAATTGGTTGCTAGTTTCTTAGTGGCCATTTTTCACAATCGGAAAATGTTTGCCCATTTTCCGATTTTTTTTGGCTACTATTCCTCGTCTTTTTTATTTCAAAGTGCACTTCATAGGCTTTTCGGTTTTATAATTATCAGTTGATATTTACTTCATTGTTTTCAATGGAATACTCGATTCCATAATATTTTTGAAAGGACTGCAAGACCATATTGATGTCCCCTTCCTTAAAACTGGCATTGAAGGTCTTCCTCCCCAGTTCGGTATTCGTATTGTTGATGGTCACGTTATAGGCGCGCTCCAATTTTTTCAGGATGTTGCCAAAGGTCATGTTACGGAATACCAGTTCCCCACCCACCCAGGCTGTATAGACCTTGGTGGAGACCTCTTTGGTCTCAATTTGCTGGGTGGATTCATCAAAGGTTCCCTTTAGTCCCGGAGTCAACACCATATTGGTACTTTCATCGAAATCCTCATGGTCCTGATACATCCCAACGCTTCCTTCCACCAGGACCACTTCCGCCCTTTTGTCCTCTGGATAGTTGGACACATTGAACTGCGTGCCCAATACCTGGACATTCAGTTCATCCGCATTGACGATAAAGGGATGCTTAGTGTCCTTGGTCACTTCCAAAAATGCTTCCCCGGTCAGGAACACCTGGCGTTCCATTCCCTTGACAAAGTTCACGGGATATTTGATGGAGGAACCCGCATTCAAAAATACTGTCGTCCCATCGGACAATTCGATATCGAAACGTTTGCCATAGGGAACCGTTAGGGTATTGTAGACCAATTCACCTGTCGTTTCACTTCCCTCATAGGTCAACTTGTTTTTTTCCTGTTGTCCGACCACCTGGCCTGATGCCGTGGCAATGGTCTCCGAACCGTTCTCGTCTATAATCTTGATTTCCCCATTGTCCAATTCTAGGGTGATGGCATCATTCCCCGGAACAACCATATCAACTTTGGTACTTAAACCACCCTGTTGGTAGAAAATCCCCAGACCTATCAAGCCGATGAAAAGGGCGGCAATGGAAGCGTATTTCCATACCGGACGTTTGGACGCTTTTTTCCTTCGATCTTTCGTCAGGATGTTTTGGACGATTCGCTGGGAAACCGCCTCATCCACCTTAGGGATATCATCGATCAATTCCAATACATCATAGGTGGTCGGAAAATCCTCGGTCATTTTAGCCGCTTGGAAATAGCGAACCACTTGGTCAATTTCCTGTTGCGTACAATCGCCCTCCACAAACTTTAAAAGGAGTCGTTTAATCTCTGAATTGTCTTCCATGTGATTACCCATACATTTACTAATACGGGCGAGTTGGAAGCGTGTACTACTCCACCGGAAAAAAATCAAAAAAAGCTTTGAAAACCCTTGAAAAGGGAATCATCGGACAAAGCTGTCAAAAAGGCACAGCATTGCAAAGGAAACGTCCCGATGCTCACGAAGAAAAGAACGCATGGATTCCAAGGCCTTGCTCATCTGGGTCTTTACCGTACTGGTGGAAATACCCAATTGCTCCCCAATTTCATCATAGGTCATTCCGTTTTCACGGGACAGCACAAAGATTTCCCGTCGTTTGCTGGGAAGGGTATTGTAGGCTTCCTCCTTGATCTTTTCAAAATCGGATTCAATCAGTTTGAGGTCTGCCGGGACAAAGGACTTTTGGCTCTCATAGAACAGGGTTTCCCGCAGCTTGTTGTTGTTGGCTGCTTTCTCCAAAAAATCAAAGCATTTGTTCCGGGCTATGGTATAGAGATAAGACTTGAACGAAAGTGCGGCATCCAGGGTCTCACGCTTCTGCCAGACCTTCATAAAGACATCCTGCAGGATTTCCTCGGCATTGGCCTGGGACTTGAGCAATTTCAGGCTGTAGGCATAGATGACATCCTTATAGGTTTCGTAGAGTTGTATAAAGGCCTTTTCATTGCCTTGACTCAACTCCCTCACTAAAAGGGATTCATTGCTATGTGATGGTGCCCCAGACATTTTCTTTTGATACCCAAACCTACCAAGGGTCCTTGTTCATTTTTGACCTCTGGATTTGGGCCCGTTTATAGTTTATTATCCGTTCAAATTGTCACGAATATTAAAATTTAATTGCGCAATTATTAAGTTAAAGTAAATAAAATTTAATCAAACCCCGTTTTTCTTGTTAAAACCTTAATTTTTGGTATAGTTATTGTTGATTTTTCTTACATTGATTTTTTGTTTTCCATACAAGGCCCATACACCTAACAATTGGTTGACCATTTCCCTATGGTCTGTTAACAAAAAATCTGTATGGAACATCTCTTGGATTTGGCCCATGGGCTGGAAAAGGAACTCTCCGAACTCAAACAAAGCGATCTTGACATCAAGGAACTGGCCCATTTGTCCACCATCAAGTGCCAGGACCTGCTGCGCACCTTTAAAAAGGAAATCCTGAATAGAGGATTTTCCTCCCGGAAGGAGGAAATCCAATTTTTCAAAACGGTCAAGCAGATTCCAATGGTGTCGCTGATCTATTTTTCGGAAATCCACTCCTTTGAAGTACAGTTCCCCAAAGCGGACCGTAAGGCCCAGCAGAAGTTCATCAAAAGAAAGATACAGTGCCTCAACCAATTCTTTATCCGCAATCTGGATTTTGAGCGTTATGTCGATTCTGGGTATTCCCATTTTGATAAAGCCTTCTATTCCCGGGACCATATCAATGAATACTACCTTATGGGTTCGGACTACTACTTTCAGGATCCCGATTTCAGTACGCCACGGGATATGCTGCTGGCCAAACTGAAAGCCTATAAACGCTTGTTGCAATACCTGGACCATCGCTTGGTCTCGCTGAACCATTCAGATACCCAGATCCATGGCCTTTTATCCTCCGAAAAATTGCCTTGGCCTTTTGGGGATATTGCTTTTGCGGAAATGGTATACGCCCTTTTCCATGCCGGCCTTAAAAATAAAAACTTGACCATCATCCAAATCTATCGGAAGTTACAGGAGGTCTTCGATGTGGAGATCAAGGACATCTATAAGCTCTTCCAGGAAATGAAGTCCCGTAAAAAGTCCCGAACAGCTTTTTTGGACAAATTGATGCAGGCCCTGTTGGAGGAAATCGAGCGTATGGATGCTTTATAGTTTTCATCATGGGGTTGACCTACTAGATTTTCCATAGGCCACATGTGAACCGTTCTTTTTGGGGCAAATCCTATTGTTCTTTAAGTATAAAGCCCTGTTTATCCCTCAAATCGCATCAAATCTTAGGATGTTAAAATTTGACCGTGGTACGGTCATACTGGTGAAGAAAAACACATAATTCAACACAATTTTGTCGAACGAAAGTCAAATCAGGATAGGGGCTGTCAAAAAATAGTTGAACCGATGGCCCCTTTCTTTAAAACCTTAACTATGCCAACAAGTATTATTACCACCGATGACCTAAGGGAGTTCAAAGTGGAGCTCCTGGAGGATATGCGAAAACTTCTTATGCAGCACAAGGGCAGTGGCCTGAAACGCTACCTGAAATCCAATGAGGTTATGGACCTGTTGAAAATCAGCCCAGGCACCCTGCAGAACCTGCGCATCAACGGCACCCTGCCCTACTCCAAGGTAGGTGGTGTCATCTTCTATGATGCAGAGGACATTCAGCGGGTGATGGAGGAGAACCGTATCTACAACCGTTATTGATGAACTACATCCGACATTTGAACGGGGTCTTCCAGCAGTTTGCGAAGGATGGCCGTTTGAACCCTACCCATATCAGTCTGTACATGGGGCTTTTCCAATTGTGGAACCAGTATCATTTCACCAAGACCTTCCATATCAACCGCGAAGAAGTGATGGAACTCTCCAAAATCGGTTCTAAATCCACCTACCACCGTTGTATCAAGGAACTGAGCCATTGGAGCTATTTGGTCTATACCCCCTCCCACAATCCGTTTCGCGGGAGTCGTATCCAGATGTTCGATTTTGGGACAAGTTCCGAACAAGTGCTGTACCCAAGCCCTACCGAAAATGGGACAAGTACTGGACAAGCGGTGGTACCTATAAACAAACCTTTACAAACTTTAAAAAACCAAATAAACGGAGATAAAACCAAAAATTTGGAAGTTTCCGATTTGGGAAACGGAAAGAAACCCACTGCCGCTGTTCCATATCGGGACAACTTGAGAACCACCAAAGAGAAGGACTATGGTGAACCCTTGTAAGCTTAGGGAAGGGGCGGTAGAGTATTCCATCGGAAAGTTTGATGGACGGACGGTCGTCTATGATTTCCCAAAAATCCTGGTCTATCTCAACGCCAAAGGGAAACTGCTCTTTGGGAAACATTTCAAGATCTATGAGGAAGACCATGACGTCCTTTTAAAGCTCTGCCATTATTACATTCGGGATTTTGAAAACTGTAAAAAGCACGGTATCGACCCCGATAAGGGATTGTTGCTTTCGGGTCCGGTGGGTTGCGGGAAGACCAGCTTGATGAAACTGTTGCGCCATATTGTGCCCCATCAACGGCCCTACCAGATTATCCCCTCCCGTAATGTGGTCTTTGCCTTTAACCATATTGGATATCGTACTATTGAGGACTACGGCAATGGCCAGTTCTTCTGTTTTGATGATCTGGGGGTGGAACCTATGGGAAGGCATTTTGGGAAGGACTGTAATGTGCTGGGGGAAATCCTACTGTCCCGTCATGAGCTTTTTCAAAAGCGTGGCATCAAGACCCATGCAACTACCAATCTGAATGCCCAGGAACTGGAGGAGCTATATGGGAACCGGGTGCGGAGCCGGATGCGTGAGCTTTTTAATTTGGTGGCTTTTGATAGGGGGAGTGGGGATAAGAGGAAATAATTAATAAATATTTTTCATCTTGTTTTGGAAGAAGATTCCTATTTCTTACTTTTTAGCTCATATTGACCAACCAAAACCAATCAAGTGAATAATTTTTCTGATAAGGAGTATCAAAATCTTCGAAATGATACAGCGGAAGTAAGAGCCTGTATAACAAGATATATTGGCTATATAATTTCTGCAGCTGGATTCTCTGGTGCATTAAGGATTTTCTTTGGAAATAACATAGGTAGTTTCGAAGCCCAATTTGCTTTAATGATAGTAACGTTAATAATCATTACGCTACTATTTGAAGTGATATGGTATAAGTTCGCGTCACATAATCGTTTCGTTGGCTATATTCAACTTTTAATGCAAGAGTTAGATGCAATACCTATTAGAACCAAAGTCAGAGATGAAAATGGAGATAGTAGCATCAAGAGGTATCTAACCGATGAACAATTAAAAGATAAGGAATACATAAAAAGGTATCAGGATTTTTTGGATGACAAGCCAGATAAAGGAATTGAAGATTTCTACAGTTGGGATTTTGTTATCTCCAGGTTACACAGTATTTTTTACTCCAACAAGAAAGAAGAAGAACGAGAAAAAAGTATCTTACAATCCATAAAAAACAGCAGATTCGTTTTTAGTATTTCCCCTCAGCTATACCCATTCATTGAAGTTTCTGATAAAGACCAATCTTTTTTTAAAGAAATTCTATTTCCGTTATACATCAGGCAAAAGTCAAAAAAATTCATTCCAAATATTTTCAAATATTTTAGATTTTTATACTCTACAAAAGCCAAAATATTACTGGATGATATTTCCATTGAAGACCGTTATGTTGCAAATGGCTGGCGATATCCTAAAAAAATCACTCAAATTGCATATACGGTCATACTGGTAATTTTCGTTTATATCAGTTACTCAATAAGTCAAGAATATCCGTTTATTGGATTCAAAGAGGTATTTACTGCCGAGATTTGGAAAACTGATATAGAGCCTATAGCCTATTTCCTTGTAGCACTAGCATTCGTTGTTTTCTGGACTTTGAGGTACGTCAAAAACCTAAAAGACTTAATCTATGGCAAATGTTCAATTGATTTTTATTGTTGGATGTTTTTTTTATACAGAACTCAATTGCTCTATAATAGAGGGATAATCCCTGTATTTTTCTCTAGGGCGTTTGTACGTTATTTTAAATCAAAATTATATTCTAGGATATTGGAAGCAAATAAACTTAGGCTCCTCAATGTTTTGCCAGATATCGCTTCCAAAAAACTTGACGATTATCAAAATGCTTTGAATTCCAATAAGGATTTTGATGAAGAACTGAGAAAAATTCATTGCGTAGTTAAAGAAGCGTTTAAAAGCCAGATTGAAGTTTTAAGTCAACATCCTGAAGACCTCTCTATTTCCGATGATGTTCTTCGATGTAAAGTAGAACTGCAATATTCCAATAATCATTAACTCTTTCCAAATTGTTATCTCAATGACAAGGATTAAGCAGAAACACGTTGAGCGCTATGTTCTGGGGAATTTTTTGGAAAATATAGACTTACAAATACCCATAATTGGAATTGACAATTTTGAATCACCAGACTTTGTTCTGAAATGTCCCAATAGAAAAATATCTGTCGAGCATACCAGATATATACACCCTAAGCATAAACAAATAGAAGAGTTTCGAAAGAAAATAATTGATACGGCTAAAGAAAAATTCGAAAGTATACACTCGCAACCACTTCGCGTATTTTTTCATTACAGTCGGCGAATCATGGACACGAAAATAAATCCGAAATCCTATTATGTGGATTTGTTGGTACAAATGGTCGAAAATATATACCTAAGTAACAAGGATAGAAACTTTGTTGTTTCAACCAAAAGGAATAAACGAGAGAACATTTACATTGATAGGGTAAGCATTTCAAACGATATAGACAGGAATCTTTGGCAGTGGATAGGTGCACATTTGGTAGAATTCGCAGACTTAGACAAGCTCCAGAAGATAATAAATGCAAAATCGATGTTGACTGGAAAATACCAGATTGAAACCGATGAAAAGTGGCTGTTAATTGAGGCTAGTAAAGGTTTTAAGTCCTCTAGCTATCGTTTCGATCATATCATAAGAGGTGAGCTACAGAAAGGAGAATTTGACAGGGTTTTTCTTTTTGATTGTGGCCCGGGAGACATATTTGAAGCCTAAGATTTAACAAGAAAAATTCGTATTATTGAGTAGTACAGCTGATTTTCTTGTTAATGCCAATAACCGAACCTTCACATTTATTCAAAGCTCTTTATTTTTCAAAAGACGAGCAAGAAATTGAACGAATTGTATCATCGAATCCTATGATTTTCGAAGATATCAACTGGAAACCTTTAGGGGGCAGTAAGAGCAACTATGGTGTCGTAAAAAACCAACAGTCAAATCCAATTGCCGCTTTAATTGAAAAAATTACAAATTCTATCGATGCTATTTTAACCAAGAAGTGTATCCTATCTGGTGTTAAACCTAACGATAAGAACGCTCCCCAATCTATGGACGAAGCAATTGAAAGGTTTTACCCGAATAACAATTGGGATTTAACGGATCAAAGAAAACGCCAATCCGAGGAAATACAAATCATTGCAGATGGCAAAGGGCCTTTTCCTCAAAGGAATAAACATGCAACATCTGTAATTGTTTATGACAATGGGGAAGGACAGCATCCCGAGGATTTCGAACGAACTTTTTTGTCGTTGTTAAAGGGAAACAAAAACGACATTCATTTTGTGCAGGGCAAATACAATATGGGAGGTTCCGGTGCTATAGTGTTTTGTGGAAAAAAAAGATATCAACTAATTGCTTCAAAGCGATACACCAACGATGGAGATTTTGGGTTTACCTTAATTCGGGAACACCCTAAAAGAGAAACAGATCAAACAAAAGAAACCTGGTACGAATATCTCTTGGTGGATGGAAAAATTCCCTCTTTTTCAATTGATGAGCTGGATTTAGGGCTTGAAAATAGAACATTTCGAACCGGAACCATTCTTAAGCTTTATTCTTATCAATTTCCTTCTGGTTATTATGGGTTTGCACAAGATTTGAACCAGAGTATTAACGAATACCTATATCAACCCGCTCTTCCAATTTTAACTAAGGATACCAAGGAACGATATCCAAATCAAAAAATACTTGTAAATCCCTTGTTTGGCTTAAAACGAAGGCTTGTCCAAGAAAAAAATGATTATTTGGACGATTATTTCTCTTTGAACTTCGATGATTCCCTTTTTGGCAAAATGAATGTGTCCTGTTTTGTCTTTAAATCAAAGGTTAAAAGCTTCAATGTTAAAGAGACAAAACAAGAAATTCAAAGGAGATACTTCAAAAACAACATGTCTGTGCTTTTTTCCTTAAACGGACAGGTCCATGGACACTTTACCATGGAGTTCATCAGCCGATCCTTGAAATTGAATTTCCTAAAAAGCCATCTACTAATCCATGTTGATTGCACTGAAATGGATTATGGTTTTAGGAAAGAACTTTTCATGGCTTCTCGCGATCGATTGAAAGATGGGGAGGAAACCCAGGCTCTAAGAAAATATCTTGCGCAGGCATTGATAAAGAGCGATCGGTTAAAAGATATACAAAAAAGGAGACAACACGCTGTAGATATTGACACGACCTCGAGTTCCAATCAGTTATTGAAAAGTTTTACCAAAAATTTGCCTTTAGATTCCAACTTGATGAAGTTACTCAGTAAAACCTTTAAGCTGGATTTAAGTGCAAAAAAATCCAAAAAAAAGGCTCAACCCCGAAAACCTGGAAAAGAAAAGCAAGAAATTCCATTTGAACCCAAAAGGTTCCCCAGCAGGTTTAAATTGAGAGCCAAAAATGATGGAGGCACGGAGATCACGAAAATCCCTTTAGGAGGAACTAAAACTATACTATTCGATACTGACGTGGAGAATAACTACTTTGACCGGATAGAAGAACCTGGAGATTTGCAAATCTCCATACTAAATATGCAATCAAATGATGCTGAAGGTGGCGATGCTCCAGGTACTCCAAAAGCTTTGACCGAGGTTTTTAATGTATCCAAAAGCAGTCCAAACAAAGGAACAATCAAAATAGGACTGAATCCAAAAGCACCTGTTGAAGTTGGGGACAGCATGCAACTGAAAGTTACACTTACCGCACCGGGAGAAAATTTCGATGAAATATTTTGGGTTAAGATAGCTAATCCCCAAAAGAAAAAAGAAAATGCTCCTAAAATGGAAGATGAGGAAACTCTGGGAATTCCCCCACTTCGTTTTGCATATAAGGATAAGGAGGGTAAAGCTACCGATGCTGTTTCGTGGGAAGATGTAGAGTTGGCAACAAATGAGCAGATGGATTACAGCACCGTTATGGTTCCTGAAGCTGAGGGGGAAAGTCTAAAACAGATTTTTGTCAACATGGAAAGTACGGTTCTCATGGATTATAAATCGACAATCAAAAACGCCAATGAGGAACAAATACAAATTGCCAACAGAAAATATTTTACCTCTGTGTATTTTCACACACTATTCCTATATACCATAACCAAAAACAGAGGGTATCAAATACAACGAAAAGATGAAGAAAAAGAAGATTTACAATATGTGGATGTTGGCACATATTTAAAAGATCTCTTTGACAACCATTATTCCTCTTTTATCCTAAACTATGGAGGAATGGAAGAAATAATGCAAGGGGTTGGGGATTGAAAATCCAGCAGTGATAATAATACATATTTGTTGCTACCTTTGTAATTAAAAATTCCGCTTCACTACAAAAGAAGCGGAATTAATAAGGGATAATCTGAAGTGTTTGCCGTAAGCTTACATACAAAGTAAATCGGTAATCCTTTGGATTATCTCCCTTCCCAAGACAAAGATATATTCTCTATTTTTTCTCCTATTTTATATTTATTAACAAAAGCTTAGACTGGGTCATGATCCTTTTTTTTTCATCTTATTGATAATCAATTACTTGAAAATGTTGATAAGTTTTTTCTTTAGATTCTCTCCAGAAGCGATTTTGGCCATCTGCTTATTGTCCATAACAAATTGTAACGTGAAAAAGAGCATCGTTCTGAGCTTGTTTTAGAATCACAAAATTCTGATATACCGTACTTCGATTGTTGATTCCTGAAACAGGCTTAGGAATTAGGTTAAAATGTTTTATTAATGATAAGTAAGAAAACTAAAGTTAATTTTAAATCTTCCTTATGAGGGTGTCCCAAATTTTTCACTCAAATCAGTAGTGTGCCAAAAATTTCGAAACTATATCATCAGATATTCTGATTACTTCGCTATTTGAAGTTCTAGGACTGATCCTCACCCAAGAAATAACGTCATAAGAAGGATTTACCCTAGAACGATTAATTTGAAGCCTTTTTTGGACCAAGTATTCTACGGCCTCTCTATATGATTTTTCAACACCAATATATTCTCTCTTCTGAGGCAATAAAAAACTGAAAAGAGTAAAGTCTTCAGAAACATTAATATAATACCCCTTTAATTCGATAAATCTTTGTCTCAACTGTCCTTTCCTCGAAAAATGGGAATACGCCCTTCCCAATGTACCCAAATAAGAATTTGTCATCCCTACATAAACTACTTGTTCTCGTTTTGATAGCCATATATAAACATAAGCCTTATTGTGACCATCAAAACTATTACCTATTTCGGTTTTAATCATTTCTACTGAAATTAGGAGGCAATTCATTCTCAAGTCTTCTGCACATATTTGCTAGAAATTCTGAACAAATTCTTCTAAATTCGGTAAGAATCGTTTTCAATTGTTCGTAACTATAATTAGAAATATTCTTATAGGCATACATTTCAGATTCGGCCAATTGAAGTAGCAATAAATCAAAAACAATTTGAAGATCATTATTATCTACATTGTCCTCATAGATTAATCTAGCAAAACGATGAATCTTGTTAATTCTAACGCATACTCCTAATTCCGTATCATAATAGGGTTCCCATAAGTGATTATCAATTACAGATGTGACTCTAAATATTTTTTTAAGATTAGGGTTTTCTTCCCCTCCTTTTAAAGCAGTTTTAAGTTCTTCTGGGGAAAGATCGTTGACATCGATATTCTGTCCCTTGTCCTCAAAAGCCATTTGGGCAATTAATTTGACTTTTTCGGCCATATCCGACTCAATCATTTCAACCCTTCCCTGAATGACATCATCCTCTAGTATTTCGTCTCCTGGTAAAAGCTCAATTTGATCAAAATCATCTATAATCTTGTTTGCTATTTCATTTGGCTCTTTATTAATTATGTTCTTCCGTACTTCGTTGGCATGTTCCCAAGCCCTTCGGCTCTTATTTTTAGCCTCCTTAATAAAATCACTTATTACGTTTAAAGCCTCGTCTGATAGGGTAATTGTCGACTTTTTGACATCGATATTGAAAAAATCATCTGCCTCGTCTTCTATGAAGATTCTACCTCTAAAAGAGTAAAAATCTTGATCATAAGGAATAATTCCTTGGAGCAATGAAGCCCATGAAATTAGTCGCTTATTCCTATAAACGTAAAAGCCATAATTGCCCGCTCCTATATTATATTTTTCCCTTACCTCAGAATCACCAGCAATCTTATCAAACTTAAATATCGGAGGATAGGGTAGCTGAGTAGCTTCTATTTGAATTGTAATTCCAAGCTCATCATCTAGAGTTAATTCTTGTTTCTTCTCTATCCATTTCACTTCTCTTCCAAGCCATTCATTTTCGTTAAGATTTCCATTTTTATCTGCCTCTGCAGCGAATAATGGATCAAACGCTTCTATAACTATATCATCATTGATTCGTATTTTTAAATTAATTTCAACTATAAAATAGTAGTAGATAACCCCTAATCTTTTTTTTAGGACACTTATTGTATTTTTTACACTGGGGTGGTTATTCTTTCTTATCTCACCAAGGCGAATAATCGTTCCCTTACCGCCTGACAAGTATTTATTAATAAAATGTTGATCCGTTTCATTGATTGTCTCATTAGTTGCAAAATATGATCCTTCCTCCATTATTTTTGGGAGGGACAACTTGAATTTATTAAACTTTCCGTGCTCTTTTGAAGAGATAATTTCCAATACATCGCCCTGCGAAAAGGATGCCGATTTAAGGCCCAATCCAAACTTTGACAAAGTATTTTCCTCATAATCTCTAGAATCTGACCCAAGAACTAAACAATTTTTTATAGCATCTAAATCCATGCCATCACCATTGTCAATTACCAGATATTCTAAAACGTTGTTCTTCCTAGAATCGGAAAAACTTTTCTTTTCTTTTTCAACAACCAGATTTATTTCTGAGGCATTTGCCCTTACAGAATTATCAATTATATCACATAGTGCTGAAGATGTTGTATAGCCAATGCGACTTAACCCATATAGTAAGCGTCCAGGGTTTATTTCTATATCTATAGGCTCCATTCTCGTTACTCTTTTTAATCTGTTCTAATAGGTCTTCTATGAAAAATGCTTGAAGAATCTAGCTATTAAGTTTCTTAAGATAGTTTTCCAAATCCGTTTTTCTTTGTTCAAGCTTAGCGTCAATTTCTATGGGAAACGACGAATCTATAAAGTTTTCCGTATCTCCGCTCAGACTTCCTTCATAAGCTAATCTAAGAAGTAAATAATGTGTTGAAGCTTTGGGTATCAAGTCGTTCCTTAAATCATCGTCGTCAATTAGGCCTGCATTTTCATGAATCAATTTTTCAGATTCTCTTCCTAAATCAATAATTTCCTTTAGAAGAGCCTTTTCGTTATCTTCAAAATCCTTTCCCTTAAGCAGATATTTTAATGTGCTAAAATTTGGGTCTTTTTCTCGATATTTTTTTTGAAATTTTTGATAAAGTATAAAACTCTTCTTTCGGAGCTGGATGTAAGGTCCATAAAAATTGTTTAACTTTTTATAAATCTCATTCCTTTGGTTTTCTTCTTTTTTTTGACGCTCAGACGATTTTAATTGATACCAAGAAAAAATCAAGGCTAAAATACCTATTATGATAGGTGAAATATTAATTAGGTAATCCAACCAATCAAAGTTTTCGACCTCTGCTTGGCCTTGAATCAATAACACCATTTCTCAGCTTTTTTAGTAGTTCTATGCCTTCGTTCAAGTTATCAAAAACCACGGTGGAAGATTCTCGGACTATTTTAAAATATCTAGAGAATTTTCCTTGCATATGGGACTTTTCATCAACTAGGATAATCGGTTTATTTAAGGCTTTTGCATATCCAATTTCCAAAGTTAGACCATAACCTGACGGATTCTCCTCCTGCATATATGCAAACACGATATCACATTTGTCAACGTAATACAGATCCCAAAAAGTGTATTGTTTAGAGTCGATTAGATTGTGTTCTCTGGGATTGAAAAATGTGTAGCCGTCGCAATCTACTGCATCAATAACAGTCTTTTGCCAATTTGATTCGTTCATTCCGCCAGATAAATAGACTTTTGTGTTCATAATCTTTTAGCTATAAAAAACATGCCGTACAAGCGCCTTCTTCTGCATCAATAAGCTTGTCCATCAACAATTTTGAACCGACTGATTTTTGTTTGTTTTTACGTTTTATGTGTTCCAACTTAATCTGTCTTATACGCTCAGGGGCAATTAACTCCTCCAATGTTTCATTTTCAGCCCATGTAAAACCTTCTTCCGCATCTTCATATTTCATCGCCTTCTTGTAAAGGTCGGGATGTTGCTCATACAACCAAATCCACTCTATTTTTTGTTGATAGAAACAGAAATAGCATCCCGAACGACTTCTGGCATATTCCCCTTTCTTTCCATCAACCTCAAATTCCACTTTTTCGTAATAAGCAGGGACACCAACCTTTGATGTACGAAGAATATTAAAAATATCGTCTCTGACCAGCACGTCCTCATTGTCAAGTAAGGGATAATCATCTTCCAAAGAGAGCGGATAATTGGTGTTTTTGAGATATTCAAAAACAGTTCTATTAAATTCAGGTATCCCGAAATCCAATAGTTGGTCTACTTTAAACTTAAGCTTCTTCTCCGTTTCTTTTCTATGATTTCTGTCTAAACTAAAGGGTTCCCTGACAATAGATACTATTCTATCTATTTTGGAATTTTTATGATAATTGGAAAAAATGGAGATAACGTTTTGCATACTATCTGGATGCAAGAAATTTGAAATGATATCATTGCTCCAAATATTTCTTCGAAAAGGAAAAATGGATTGAATGTTTTCTTTACGAGAAATATACCCCTCTCTATCCTCGTCCCCTCTAATTCCCACATATGATATTGCAGGAGAATCTTTAATAAAATCCTCAAAAGGTTTCAGTTTCATCATGGCCGTACACCAACGGGCCTGTGGTGATGGGAGATACCCTCTAAAGGACTTAAAGTAAAAGTCAAACGGATTGTCACCAGTACTAGATATTTCCTTGTTTTCGAGCTTTTTGATTTCGCATTGAAGTTCACCCTCCAAACGCTCAATAAGCTGGTAAGTTTCGTCCAGTTCCTTCCCTGTATCACAGAAATAGTATTCAAACTCTATTTGGGGATATTTCTTATTCAGATATAGGGCCAATGCAGCACTATCCTTACCCCCCGAAATACCCAATATATGACGAACTGCGCTCATTCTTTATTAATTTCTTTATTTAAAAGTGATACTAATATATGTAGCTTTAATTTCTTGTTTTTATTTAATAATCCATCTATTTCGGATGAAATTCCATCAATTTCATTCCTTTGTTTTTTGGTAATTCTAACCGTTTTCTCTGAATCACCATTTTCAAAGGTCGAAAACCTCAATTTTATAAGCTCGTCATTTTCATCTATTTCTCTTTTGCTTAGCTCAACTAGATTATCAAGTTCTTCCAACGATCGTTTGAGTTCGGTTTTTAAAATCTGTTCGTCTGTATCATTAATCCGTTCTAAAGACTTATTCAAAACAGCTTGCGCCAAAGCCATCAAAAATGAGTTTCGGTCATTGAAATCTGTTGTAACTCTCCAGTAAAGTGATTTTTGATATGCTTTCAAATGATGCTCCTTTATACCAATGTATCTTTTTTTCAATAACAATGTATATTTCCCAAAATCTACTTTTCTGCCTATTATTTCGTCACAAATAAACAGTTCTATTCTATTCAATAGATTATCGAAAGCACTTTTTATTTCCTCTATATGGTTTTGGAAATCTATAATGTAGTCTTCAAACAATTTATCATTACTTGAAAGTTCAGATAAACTATATCCGAGAGCAGCCGGTAATTTTTCAAAAAAGGTTTCTTCCGGATCAACAGCCTTCGCAATAGCCTCTCTGATTCTTATTGCTCTAGCTGAAATCGTCTTTGTTGTCTGAGAATATTGATTTAAGTTTTTGTAAAAAATTAATAGAGGCCTAATACTTTCAATAAAAGATTCCTTGTCCAAAGTGCTTAGACTACCTTGATTCAGGAAATCACGATACTTATTAAATAGCCTAAGTCTTAAATCATTGAGAACAAAACTCTTTATATAAAACTCTTTCGGATTTCTTGTTATCATGTAGAGAATATTCTCATCTATATATGGTACAAATCCGTTCTCATTGTATAGAGCGAAATCACCTCTTTTGACAAAAAGGAAAGTTGGTATCCAAAAATCAATTACACCTTGTTTCAGTTTAACAGGGGCTCTACTTAATCTTCTCTGAAATTCCAAAACGCCAGTTCTTTGAGCTTGGCAATCATCTAAAAAACCAAGACTTTCTTCCCATAAAGGATGGAAATCTTCTCTACTCGGTTTACCCAATTCCCATTTAGTAGTACCAAAGCGATGTATGCCGGTATTCTTGAGAAAACTATAATAAATTGTTTTTTCTGCCGGCCATTTATCCTTAGAAAAACCTAAATCTTCTTCCTCAAAATGATTTACCAAAGCGTTCCATAAGTTTCTCCGTGATGCTGAAATGGTTCCTGATACTTTATGACGATTGATTAATTCATTATGTAAAACAGGTGTGTTCGGATAGGTTTCGTGAGCTATTCTGGATAAAACTTGATTAAACTCTTGACTGGAATTGACATCTACTAGATTCCCATTATGGAACCAGCTCACTTTTGAGGAATACAGACTATCCATTACATAGTGTTCAAGCAGATTCCTGTTACTTCGTTTAATAATGTTAAGCTCCCTAATTGCAACACGGTCGTTAGTATCTTGAATATTTCTAAGTACTTCTTCAGTTTTTTCAATTTCTCTCAGTGTTGCAGCTATTTCTGATGTATTATTAAAGTAACCATACAGAATCGGCCGATTTGAAGCCGTGGATTCTTCCATTTTCTTTTTAGAAACCGCTTTTTCGGAAAAAATCAGATTAATATAACCATCTATCTGCCCGACTGGGGTTTCCTCAATAGGATAATTCGACAGTCTAAACTCAAATAATCGAGGTGTCCCTTTTCTATAAGTTTCGGCTTTTGCAATACTAATTGGGAAATCAAAATGAGAGTTTAGTTTTTTCAGAACATCTATCTCATCAATCCTATTCTCGGCCTCAGAAATAGCTCTTTCAATATCCAAATCAGTTCCCTCGAAAAGCTTGAAAGAGTCATCAAATTTGCTATAGCGAATAATTTGGTTCTTCTCTAATTTCTTAAGCGTGTCCTTAACATCTTGTTTAGCGAACCTATAGTTTAAATACCCTGAGAATAATTTAGTATTCAAGCTTGCGCCTGCTCTAGAAAAAATAGTTAGAAGACCCAAAGACTTAATAATGGCATTAGAAGCTTCCCTGTTGATGTCAACGATGTTTTCCGAACGTTCCAGGGCTATTTTTATAGCTGACCATCTATTGAAATCAGGATTATTCTTTTCGACTAGATACGTATAAAAGTCCTGAAACAAATAGTCATATAACTCTTCCAATTCAAACCTCTTATCCTTTTTCTTGTATTCTGTAAAAAAGATGGAATTGAGGAATGTAAAAAGAGACCTTTCATTTTGTCCATATCGCTGTAAGGCTGAGGCCAAGGAGTACGCACTAATAAAACTAAGTGGATAAAGCGAAGCTTCAATATCCTGAGCTAGTAAACTCGTTGATTGAAAAAGACTATGGGCTTTTACTAGACTCTTTGTTTGCTCTTGATTACTCTGTTCTGAATCCGAGAGTCTAGCTACCAAAAACAAAAGTTGGTCAATTGGTTCGTTAAAAGGGAGATCATAAAACCTTCCTTGAACCTTTTTCCACTCATCCCTTTCCTGCTTCGAAAGCATATTGGAGTAAGAGAGAATGTTTTGGTGAATGGAGGTAATTAAAACAATGTTTCGGTTTTCGGCATTTACAAACTCTGCCAGTTGTTGTAGAAAATACACTTCTTTAGAAGTATTGTTTTGAACTCCATATTCTAGATATTTTCCAAACTCATCCAAGAAGATAAATAAAGTCCCATTGTCATTTTTGACTTCTTCATACTCTTGGTAAATAGCATCAAAGAGCTTTTGATGGCTAGCATAATCGTTTTCGACCTGAAATTCTTCACATAATGAATCAATTAAAGAACGATATTCCCCTACTAACTTGAATACTTTGGCCTTACCATTGAGTTTAGTTTTGAAATATTGCTCTTCCTTTAAAAGGACTTTGGTGAAGGCAAGTAAGAATGAGGACTTACCTGTACCAAATGAACCGACCAGGTTGAAGGCTTTTTGTCCTCGTTTTACATTTTCCTCTATTAACCCAACAATATTTTCAGCATTCGGTGTAACGATATAATCCATTTGGGAATCACCATCACGAATGATGTTGGTAGATGTATTGATTCTATATGCCATAATACTCTTTTAGAATATCCATTGGATTAACATTTTCCTTTATTTGCAACTCCTTTACTCCAGCCTCGCTACTATAAGAGATAAATCTATATGTACTCGCTATTTTTATTAGCTTTTCTTCCAAAACATCCCTATCAAGACAAAAAATGTTGCCTACACCCATGTCATCTGTATAGAATTGACTAAAACTAATAGTCGATGAAGATTTTGGATTACTCAAAATACAATACAGTAAAATTTCATTGGGCAATCCTCTCTGATTATTGTTTTGAATCCTGTAAAGCATTTGATTGTTTCTGTTTTTGCCCAATTCCTTTAGAAAACCGAGTTCGGTAAATAGACCACTGTAACCGTCATCAATATTATCATCCGATAAATGTCCATACATTCTTCTGAATACAGAGAAATCCTTCAATAGGATATTTTCATTCTGTTTGGAATCTAAATCCTTTATAAAATCAACTAAGTTCTTTTGGGTAAATTCGGGTTTGATTTTTCGAAAATTGTTGAAAATAATATTATAGATGGATGAATGGTTTTTAGTACATAATTTATAATGAAGTAAGTAAAGAGTACCCTCATTTTCCATGTACGTGTCCCAACCTCCTTCCAGAAATAGTTCTGGGTAAGGTTGTTTTAATTTGCCATTTTCGTCTATTATGTCAAAAGATTTCATCCAAAATTTCATGGAATTAACCATATTCTTACCAACTCCAAGATCGACTCCCGAATCCGGTTTAAACTCTTTGCCCAAGTGTAAAAAATCGATTCCCTTTTTTAACCAAAATAACCGACAATGGAAAGTATCATGCCCCGCAAACCTCATACCTCTATTTTATTCAAATTTATCAAGATAAGAAAAGATTATGAAGGGGAATTCGTATAGTTATTTAACAAAATAGTCAACATATGGATTCTTTATAGTTGGCAGCAAAAAAACTGGTCAAAAAAAGAGAGTCCACCGATTCCAACTTGATTTTCCTTTCATAGTATGGGTTTTAAAGCGTGGTGTTATCAACAATAAGATGTTCTAAACGCTTACTATTTAGCTTCAAATTATTTCAAAAAAGACCATTCAGAATCAAACTTTTTGTTATCCACAAATAATTGATAATCAATTGTTTTGAAAAATACCAATAGTACTTTTCGAGTATCAAAAATCGTAAACACAAAACACTTTTGATATGAGAAAATCACTGTTTTCCACGTTCATTTTACTGTTACTTTCCAATTCACTTTTTGCCCAAATCGGGGGTATCGAGGATTCGGTCAATGATGTTTCTGATACCATCCGGGCTATTTTCCCTATCATCCTAGGGGTAATCTTCCTTATTGGGTTCCTGTTCAACGCTGGGCATTTCTTCGGTGAGAATGCCGACCTCAAAAAAGGGATTACCCGGGTATTGGTCTTTGTGCTTATCGCCGGGGCCGTAGTGGGCATCTTTACATATCTCATTGGGATTGTAGTCTAATGAAGCAGTATTCCATATATCGTAACATTCGCAAACGGGCACTCATCTTTGGGCTGCCATTGACCCTATTTGCCCTTCAGATGGTCTCGGTCATCGGCTCCCTTATGGTCATCATCTTCTCCTTTGGGCTAGGGAGTATTTTGGGGGCTTTGCTCTGGAATCCTATTCTTTATATGGTACTGACCAAAGTGACCCATCGGCCTCAGTTGCTCCAGGTGGGTCATCCCTTTCCCAAACATATCAGCAATAGACAAAACAGTTTTTTAGACTATGAAGACCATTGATTTTGCCTCCCGCTCCCCTATTTTGGCCCTAGAGGGGAACATGATTTATGCCAGCAATGGCAATGTGGTATTGGCCTTTCATCTCTCACTTCCCGAGATTCATTCCCTATCGGAAACTGATTTTGAGGAACTCCATGCCACTTGGTTCCAGGCCCTAAAATCTTTGCCCTCTGAAACGGTCATTCATAAACAGGATACCTACCGAAAGAAGACCTTTGATGCGGTCAAACTCCCCCAAACCAGTTTTTTGGAAAAGGCCACAGCGGACCACTTTCAAGGGCGAGATTATATGAAGCATCAGAGTCATCTCTATTTTATCCTGGCCAACAATAAGGGGATGCAACAGACCAAGTTCTGCAATCCTTTTTTGAAGATGCCCAAGGCATTGCCCAAAGAGCAGGATGAACGTCTGCAGAACTTTGTCCGCAACGTCATCGATGCTGTCAACTATCTCAACAATAGTCGAAAATTTTCCTTGAAGCCCATGCAATCTGAATCTTTTGAGGCCCAAACCCATAACTATTTCAATGGCTTTGCCGAGGATATGGATACGGATATCCTTTTGGGCAAAAAAGGGATTCAAGTTGGTGACCATCACTTTGATGTGCTGACCATCAACAGCGAACTGTGTTTTGGTGAAAGCGTGCAGAGCAGTATCCCCAATCCAAGCTATACCTCGGATGCCTTCAGTTTTCATCAGGGCTTTATCGATGGGCTAGGACTGACCTTGGAGGAGGACCATATCGTCAACCAGATCCTGTATCTGGACGACCGGCAAAAGTGGCGCAAGCTGTTGGACAAGAAAATCGAAGAACTACAAAAGAGCTCCAATTTTGGTTCACAGAACAAAGTGGTTTTGGAAAAAGTTTCGGAAATCCGGGACCAGATCAACGAGGACGACCAATCCCGTGTCATCCGTGGCCATCTCAATATCATTTATTGGTACAAAGAGAAGTCCCAGCTCGAATCCGTCGCTTCCCAAATCAAGGCCACCCTGAAGGAACTGGACATCCTGCCCTACTATCCCAAGGGAGCGGAACGCATCCACTATTTTCTCAACAGTTATCCCTGCCATGCCTCCAACTTTTCGGATGGGGATTTATATGTTACGGACTTAAAGCATGCTTTGTGCCTGTTCCTAAATACCACAAATTACCGATCCGATGCATCGGGCATCCTGTTCAATGAGCGGGTATTTAATATCCCGGTCATTAAGGATGTTTGGGACGAGCAAAAAAAGCGTATCAAGGCCCGGAATTTTGCCATCTTTGCGCCCACGGGTGAGGGCAAATCCTTTTTGGCCAACCATATTCTGCGCCAATTCTTTGAAAGAGATGTCCGGTTGGTCATCATCGACCTTGGGGGTTCCTACACCAAATTTGCTCAGCTCTATTCTAAGCAGCATGCCATCCTACGTTATAAAAAGGGCAAAAACCTAGGCATTAATCCCTTTTATATTGCTTCCGAGGCTGATCTCGACCCAGAACGATTGGAAGACCTGGCCCATTTTCTGTTCGAACTCTATGCTTCGGATACATCAATCTCAAAATCCCAGTCCGTATCCCTCAAAAAACTGTTGTTGGCCTATTACGGGGCCGTTCGGTCCGGGCACTCCTTAAATGGTTTCTATGATTTTCTGGCCAAACACCAAAAGGAACTATTGGAGCGTTTAAGAATCGATGTCTCCCATTTTGATGTGGCCGACTTTCTCCACATCCTTTCGGAGTATGTGGATGGCGGGCTCTACAGTTTTCTTTTTGCCTCCAACGAGGACCTGACCTATCGCTTGGAGGACAAACGGCTCATTATTTTCGAGCTGGACGAAGTAAAGGACCATAAAGAACTGTTGTCCATCATGCTGAAGCTCATCAAGACGGCTATCCAGCGTACCATTTGGCGAAACCGTTCCGAGCGGGGCATCATCCTTTTTGATGAGTTTGCCAAACAGCTCAAATTCGGCAATGTACTGGAAAGTGTCGAATTCTACTACCAGGCCATCCGCAAACAGAACGGGGCCATTGGCATCATTTTACAGAGCATCAACCAATTGCCCGATACCCATGCCTCGGCCAGCATTCTGGAGAACACCCAGGTCATCTACAGCCTTAGAAATGAAAAGGGATACAAAGATTTAAAAAACAGGCTTAGCCTGTCCAATCACGACCATGACCAACTGCAGTCCATGCGCAACGACCTGACCGGGGAACGAAAGTATACCGAGTTCTTTCTGAAGGTTGGCAAAGAGAGCAATGTCTTCCGGTTGGAAGTCCCACCCAAGGTGTATGCCGCTTACCTGACAGATGGGGCCGACTCCGAGGCCATAATGGCCCTCTATAAAAAACAGGGTTCCATGGAACTGGCGATTACAGCATTTCTAAAACAAAAAGACACAGCAAAATGAAAACAAATAAGACACCTAGCATCAGGAAAAAAACACCAATCTTAATAGTGTTGGCCCTAACCCTGACCCTATTATTATCTCCCCGCATTGTAGGGGCCCAGGGGATGCCGGTGTATGACAATACTAACTTTATCAGCATGACCAAATCGTTGCTGGAATCCGCCAAGCAGACCGCCGAGCTGTTAAAGACCGTAGAATTCCTGAAGGAACAGAAGAACAATATCGTCAAGGTAAATAATGTCATTAGGGAACTGAAAGCCGTTAGGGAACTGGCCCGGAACCATGATATTCTGCTCCGCACGGTAAGCCTTGACCTCAACGACATTTTAGGTTCCCCCTATATCAGAGGGAATGAGGTCGAACGGATCAGTACCTCTTTTGAGCTGATCATGGCCACGGCCATCGATGATCTCGATTTTATCAACAACATCCTGTCCAGTGACTTTTTGAAAATGTCCGATGCCGAACGAACCGAACTGTTGAAGGAAAAGGAGCGGCAATCGCAGGAAATGGTAGCCGAGATTACCAAAAAGACGCAACGGTACCAGGACATCATCGATTTCAGAAGGATGCAGGATATCATCAACAATCGCGAAACCAATTATTGATGCAGTTTGCCACCTTCTTTTTGGGTATCGGCCTCGAATATGTTGATGCCATTTTTCAGACCATCAAGGCCAGCGACTTTTCCCAATACACCATTGTGGGCATTAAGGTTTTGGCCGTGTTGTTCTTTTTGATCAATATCTTGAAGAAATACAATGAGGGTGTGGCCGAAAAAGAGGGCTATACCTGGGGCCTTCATCCCAACGAACTGGCCAAAAATCTGATGGTGGTGCTCTTAGTCATCTTTTCCGATCAGGTATTGGGCTTTTTTGATGGTATTTTGGTGGCCATTGAGGGCCAATATCGGGACACGGCCCCGGCGCTCCTACCCCTCCAATTGCAGGACATCCCAATCGAGGAGGAAGTGGGCGCTATGGAGGCCGCCAAAAAAGCAATGGCCCTCATATATGAAGCTTTGGTGACCCCACTTTTCGGATGGCGTATTCTGGCCTTTATCATCAGCCTTTTCCTATGGCTCATCGATTTGTTTTTGTATCCTTTGTTCTTGGCCGAGCGGTATTTTTTGTTGGGCATCTTGCAGGCCTTTTTTCCCTTGGTCATCAGTCTTGCCGTCTTTGAAAAGTTCAGGTCGTTGGCCTACGGTTTCTTTAAGCTCTATGCCGGGGTCTATATGTTGGTGCCCGCCTTCTTTTTGGTCAATGTCTTTGTGAACAACCTCTATACCGAAATCACCACCAACTTCTGGTCCACCCTGCTCGGCACCGATCTAGGTGGTCGCATCTTTGGTCCAGTGGTGGAACTCGGTACTATCGGCTTTATCGTCTTTTTGAAATTCAGATTGTACAAAAAGGCCACCTCGTTCACTCTTAAACTGTTTAGCTCATAAAAGCCCCATAGGGGCCTAAATTATACTGACTATGAAATTTTCCTATCAGAACATCCATACCCTTTTCCGTATCAACCGCATCATTGTCATCAGTGTGGTCGTCATGGCATTTCTAAGCAGTGGCTTTTCGGGTTGGTTGGCGTACCATATCCACAAGGAGAGCCTGGAAAATACCTTTGCAATAGATTCCCAAGGCGAGGTATTGCCCCTCAAATGGGGAAATCAAAACCAGCAACTGGAAGTGGAGGCCCTAGCCCACTTGGAGCGGTTCCATCAGATCTTCTATGGCATTGATGCCTCCACCTTTGAGGCCCATATGGAAAAGGCCCTATGGTGGGGCGACGGCTCGGTGGATGAGCTGTACCGCCAAAAGAAACTGGAGGGCACCTATAACCGTCTGATCCAGTATTCCCTGGTGCAGGAAGTGACCCAGGTGGATTCCCAAATCGAACTGGGGACCGCACCCTTGACCTTTACGACCCGTACCCTTTTTTCCATCCAACGGGGTGCGATTATCGACCGATATGAACTCATCACCACCGGAAAGCTCATCCAGGTGGAACGCCACTTTCCCAACAATCCCCATGGGCTGTTGATCACCGATTTCTTTGAAAAGACTTTGAGAAAAATCCCCAACGAAAAATAATAGCACATGAAACTGGAAAAGAACAAAATTGTATTTGCCGGGGTCATCGCGACCCTCCTGATTTTTTTAGGAGCCTATGGCTATACCCTACTGAGCGACGAAGATGAAACCGAAAACACCCTGGTTCAACCCGAGATTCCCCAATGGGAGGATACTGAATCCGAATATTCGACCAAACTGGAGGCAATCGACGCCCTGAAGGAGGAACGCGAAAAGACAGCCCCTTCTGTTTATCCTGAGCATATGATTGATGACAAGGGCTATTTCAATCCGGATTATATGGAATACGAAAAACAGCGGCTTATCGACAGTCTTCAGATGCAAAGACAGTACACCAAGGACTATCAATTTGATTTTGAAAAGCAGACCCAACCCTTGGAAAAGGAAATTACCCAACCACAAGAATCAAACCATACAAAGGAAAACCTTCCCTTGCCCTTTTCCGCCCAGGAATTGGTCCTGGAACATCAACTGTTCTTTGCGGCGAATCCCACAGCGGTTGACACGAATTCCAAACCCAAGCTATTGGCGGAAGTGGACGGCAGACAGGTGTTGCGCAAGAATAGCCGCATCCGATTGCGGTTGGTAGAAGCCTTTAGCCTGAAAGGACATCACTTTCCTATGAACACCTTGCTTTTTGGAACGGTACGGTTTCGACCGAACCGGGTAATGGTGCAGTTTACCCAAATCGGAGGGCTTCCCGCGGAATTAGCTGCCTATGATTTGCAGGATGGGATGGAAGGGCTATATCTCGAAAATTCGCTACGGGAGGAGGCCACCAGGGAAGTCGCCGCGGATGTGGTCCAAGACATCAATATTGCCGGACTACCCCAGGTCAGGGGCCTAAAGAATGTGTTCCAAAGACGGCAGCGTAACTTGAAGGTTACCGTTTTGGATGGCCATCGCCTGCTGTTGCAATCCAATATCAATCAATAACACAAAAAACACTATGAAAAAAATCACTTTGTTTTCCGTTTTGTTCGCCGTCTTTAGCTCAACAATTGTGCTAGGGCAAGCCCTGGATACGCTCTATGTCAATGCCCATCAGGTAGTGTCGCTCTCCTTTGAAAACCACATACAAAAAGGCATCACCGGCTCTACTGATTTTGCCTTTAGTTTTAATCAAGAAAGAGCAGAAACTCTGGGCCTTTTACAGGCTCAAAAGGGCCAGGAGAGCAATCTTTTGGTACGGACTATAGATGGAAAACTCTACAGCTTTATTCTGGCCTATCGGGAAAACCTGGACCGATTACACCATTTTATTCCATCATCCCAACAGCTTAAAAATCCGCACCAAAAGGAAGCCATCCATCCTATTGAAAACGATAGTATTACTATTACGGTACATTCAAAAAAAGACTATGCCCAAAACTGTCAAAAGCTGTTGGACCATAACCGTTCACTTCATCATATCAAACGGCAAAAGGGCATTTGTATCCGGATGACTGAAAGCCTCTACCATGAGGATGCGGTCTATGTCGCGTTTGAGTTAAAAAACCGCTCTGCCATCCCCTATCAGCTAGGCCAATTGCAGTTACTGAAAGTATTGGGTACAAAAAAACGGAAGGCCTCCTATCAGGAATTGCCCATTACGACCCTCTATACCCATCACATGCCCAAAGTCATTGGTTCCGACACAACGCACCGTTTTGTGGTGGTCTATCCGAAATTCACCTTGAACAAAGAAGAACGCCTCGAATTGAAAGTGTTGGAAACCAACGGCAGTCGCCACCTGACCGTCCGATTGCGTTAGGTTATTTCCCGAACAAGGCTCGAATCTCTGCATGGATGCGATAGAAATTCCCTTCCAGGTCAATCTCGGCCTGGTTTTTTCTTTGGGGTAGTCCCCTTTGCAATTGTGGCCGTTTGAACTGGATTTTTTGTTCCCTGCCGTCGGCAAAGGCGATAAATTCCCCTTGTTTCAGCCTGAAGAAGACATCTGCACGTATCTTGCTCACCTCCTTCTCCCCTGTGGTCACCCGGGTATCAAAATTGATGGTTCGACTGCGGTTGACACTGGTGGTCGGCTTTTTGACCAGTTCGAAAAAACGCTCGTAGTACCGGGCGGTATCGGGGTCGTTCACCTTTCCAAAGAACTGATAGGACAGATTGCTTAAAATGGCACGACTGGCCTTTTCCCCATAGAGCATATCGTTCTGCACCTTGTCCTGCATGACATAGACCGTAGCGATGTCATAGCTGCGCAAAGTGGCCGGAATGCGGTGCATATTGAGCAGACGGAGTGTTGGGGCCTCTTCCATTAACAGAAACGAAGGCCGGGCCTTTCGCACCGCCATCTGTTTGGTCAGCGTATGGATGATGGTGGCAATCATGGGACTATAGGCCGTTTCGTATTTTGGGTTGTTCACCACAGAGACGATGGTGGGCCGTTCCCGTTGGTTGATATTGAGCGGCACTTCATCCGCCGAGAGCACATAAAAGTTTCGCTGGGTACTAATCTTCTTCAGTGCATTGGAAAGCGTACTCCGTACCCCTGCCGTTTGGCGTTCCGATTTTATACCATTGATAAATGCATCGGCCATAGCCTTGGCCGTATGGTTGCCTTTTAGGAAAGCCTCCAGGCTCTCCATGTCAAGATATTGGTAGAGGGCCATCAAATGGGGCAGGGTGCAGTATTGGGGATAGTCCGAACGCAGTTTCCAGATCATCCCGCCCAATAGCCCCTCCACCGCATCGGTAAAAAACTTGTTGCTTCCGATGGCCCCAGATTCCTTTTGCTCCAACAGGTTTTCCACTAGCACCCGGGAAAGCTCGTTGACGCTTTCCTCGGAATCCATATAGCTGGGCGCGATTGGATTCACCCTATGATATACGGGGTCAAAGCCGATACAGTAAAAATCGGTCAGTTTCTCATCAATCAGGGGATGGGCGATCTCAGTGAGTTCAAAGTCTTTATAGTCGTGAATGACCCCTGAAAACCCATGTTGGGCAAAATGGCCTAGCAAGGGGGCGACCACACTCTCGGTCTTCCCGCTGCCTGCCGAGGCAATGAGGGAAATGCCCCTGCGGATGTTCCGGAGCGTCAATTGGCCCTTTCGGTGTTGGAGCACCAACGTAAACGGGGTAGGCCTACCATTGGTAGCATCCTTGTCTAAATAAACATAAAGGACTGTATTGACCAATAACAAGGGGCAAATCAGGCCCAACAGCACGGGCGGCCATGCAAGCGCTCCCAACCAGTGCGTTCCAAGGCCCAGACCCAAAAGCAATAGGATACTGTACCCAAAGGCAAAACGTGTCTTTTTGTAAAGGATAACAAGCATTACACTTCCCAATATCCCTACCACTAAAAGTAATTTCCAATGTGCCCACACTTCCATTTTCTTGTCTTTTAAATACCTATTGAACTGGATTTGACTACGACCTCTGCGCCGCGCTTTAGGGCCTTGATGGTCCTTAGGGCCAACTGCACCTTGTTGGTAGGGATATGGGGCATGATAGGAATGCCCGATTTTCCCAGTATCTTTAGGGCAAGTGCCTTTTCATTGGCGGGCAGGCCCAGGATGGTGCTGTAATACAGTTTCGGGTCGGTCAGCATCAGCTTTCGGGAGCGGTAGCGTTCTGCAAAGTTGCGCTCATAGGCGAATTGCTTGTCAAACACCTTTTCGGTCTGTTCGAAGAACCGTTCCCGGTCAAAGCCCCGGTCCACTTTTTTGCCGTGCATTTCCACTTCGGATTTCTTGTACTTGCTCCCTGGGGAAAGGCTGTATCGGTTGGAGGCATCCTTGCGGCTTACGATGATGTGGATATGGCTCTGGTTGCCTTCCTTCTTCATACCCTGGACAATCCGGATGCCGTTCTGTCGGTGCGGGGCCTGTTGTTCCAGTTTGCCGATTTTGAGCTTGAGACGCTCCAGATTCCCCTTTGTCTCGCCCCTTTGGATTTTGCGTATTTCTTGTTTTAGTTCCAAAATTTGATTCGCAAAGGGTTGGTTTTCCCATACCTGGACATCGGTGCCTTTATAGCTGCGCCCATGTTCTATCTTGGCATAGTACACTATGTCATCCACAGTGACCGGCCTCCCGTCGATGGTACGGTTAAAGGATTTAGCATATTCCTTCATCAGTTCCCTGGTGTACCGTTTCAAATCCTCGCTGTTGTTTTCCAAACGTTTCAGCTCGTATTGGGAGGGATTTACCGTGATGGAATAGAACTTGGGGTCCTTTTTCATGAGCTTGGCCGTGTTGCTGTCGATGTCATGGACCACCCTTTTGATTGGAATATTGTCTTCATGCTGATTAAAGAAGTTTTCTATTTTCCGCTCCTCGGGTGGTAATTCAGTTTGGTCCAGACCAGACGGTTCTAAACCCTCATTTTCCTTTTCGAGGTATTGGACAAAATCGGCCACACTTTGCCGGAAGTTGCCGCCCTTGCTCTGGGCGGTGATGGTGATGTACATACTTTTCTGTTTTTAAATTTCTTCGGAACGGGACTGTCCCGTTTTGTTTTTCCATTGTTCCAGTTCGGTCTCCAGGGTCTTGTCGGTGCTATTTTGCTCGGTCAGTATCGGCTTCTTGTCGCTTTCCCCTTCCCCTTCAAAAAGGGCATGCATCATCGCCACGGTCGGCTTGGTCTGGTTCTTCTCGATATCCCGCATAATGGCGATTAGGGCATTGTTCCGCTTTTTGATCAGGTTGGCCAGGCTCTGCATTTTTGGCCCCATATGCTCCTTGGGTGAAAGCTGGTTCAGCTCAAAAAAGTCGAGCATCAACAGCAGGGTCATCGATTGGGATTGGCCGATGGACTTGCTGAACCTTCTGAATTTTCGGGCGACCGAAGTCTTGATTTTGAAAGTTTCGAACCGCTCTTTTTTTAATTCCTCATCCATTCTTTTTGGGGTATCGTTTCCATTTTTTAGTAAAAAAGCTGCCGTTTTTCAGGGGCTGCCCGCCGTTTTTAGTAAAAACCAATCAATTTCTAAACTTTTCGAAAGCCCTATCTATCACAAACCCTTCATTTTCAAGGAATTGAAAATAAAATGGATGAACGTAACAAGGCGGAGCCTGTTACCCTCTTGCTTCTCCTTTTCGTTCGCGAATGCGAACCAAAACTCCGAACAATGGGACCATGGCCATTGCTCTTTTTGGAATCCAAGATTCCTTTAAATACGTTATTTGGTTTGTACGGCACTTGGAAAGTCAAATCAAGGCGGTGGTGCCGTACGTAACAAGTACTGGGTTTCAGTATTATGAAGATAGCTTATTTCCCAAAACCCAGCTATAGGTGTTTTAAACCAATATCCATCAAATCATATGGTTATCGGCGAAACTGTAGTAGTTGCCGTCGGGAAGAATTATGATATGATCTAAGACCTTGATGTCAAAAAGTTCAGCGGCCCTTACAATCTTTTCCGTCAATTGAATATCTGCTCCGCTGGGTTTCAGTTTTCCGGAAGGGTGGTTATGTGCCAAAATGATGCCCACGGAAACTGTTTTGAGCACAACGGCAAAAAGTAGACGGATATCCACCAAGGTTCCGGTAATGCCTCCTGTGGAGGCCTGGTAGGTACCCTTCACCTTATTGGCATTGTTCAAGAGCAGCACTTTAAAGGTTTCCTGTAACCCTATGGTGTTCCTATCCCAATGCTCATAGAGCAAGCGTGCCACGTGTTCCGAATTCGTAATGGGCTCGGAATCGATGGTACCCAACTTTTCACAGTAGCTTACTATTATTTCGTTAACTTCGTCTCTCATTGTTATACTATTGAATGTTAATAATGAAAAAGAGGGCAGTACTTTCGACGGTTATGCCCTCTTTCTTTTTAGTTATTCATCAGTGGAATTATCATTCTTGCCACCAAGCAAAAGGATTTCGTTGGCCTCCACTTCCGTTACATAGCGTTGATTGCCATCATCAGTGGTATAGGTACGGGTCTTGAGCTTTCCCGTCACCCCGATTTCCTTGCCCTTAGCGGTGTACTTTTCGATGATCTCCGCAGTTTTGCCCCAGGCCACGATACTATGCCAATTGGTATCAGTACGTTTCTCACCCTTGGCATCTTTATAATGCTCATTGGTGGCCAACCGAAACCGTGCGACCTTTCTACCGCTTTCCAAATTTGTCACTTTGGGGTCTTCCCCGATATGACCGATCAACTGCACATGATTTTTGATAGTACTCATAATTGAAATGTTTAAAGGATTAAAAATTGATTTACTTATTATATCCGGCAGCGTTTTTCTTTTTTGATTCTTTAGCTTCACTTCCGGATGGATATTTTGAGATGATTCCATAATTTGATGTTTTGATTTACTTCCCATAGAGCCGTATAGCCGTTATCTTTTTTTGATGCCCACACGATTTCAATATTCAAGATTGACCAAGGACTTATAAAAAGGGAGTGTGCGACCGGCTTTATGCAGTCCGGTCAACTTCTGAATGTTGGTGTTTTGCTACCAAAAAAGAGGGCTTTCGGATTGGGGAAATCCAAAACGGTATATGGGAAACTGAAAAATATCAGGAAGTCAAGCTAACTAGATGACACGAAATCTATCAAATATTGGCCGAAACATAGAGAAAAAGGAATCCCGAACAACTAGTAAGAATTGAAACCAGAGTATGACATCGTTGTCTCATCGCTTCATTAAACCATATCACCAACACGTCCAATAAAAGGTGAATTTCAAGAACTATCAAAAAAAGTTCAGCAATGGGAAAAAGCGATTTTGGGAAAGTAAAATTGGCGTCAATGCCCTAAAAGTATTTTGCCGTCAATTTGGAGCACAACAAATAATCAAATCCCCATTATCGTTAACACTTAGTTCCAAATCTTCACAATCTATTTCATCTCCCAAATTCACTTCTACAGACCTCGAAATACTTGGAGGTGTGGTGCAATTATCGGAGTACCAATCAATCAGTTTTGAAATTAGGTAGGAAGTTCCTAATGAAAGGACATCTTGCCACCAACTGGAATCCGTATCCGAAACAAAGTTTGAGGAAGCAAACCCCAACCGTAATACAGTCTCATCCCCACTCTCAATACATGACTTGGAAAAGGAAATATCAAAATCTATATCCAACGAGGGGTCAAAATTATTATTGACCTTTGCTTGCATATCCAGGTCTACGCTTACACTATTTATTGATTTTTTCTTGATTTCAACAGCTGGCCCATTAAGCTTGCCCCATTTCATTTTTCCCTCTATTTCCGGATCACTGTGTATCATATGTCCAACCAAACCCTCGATACGGGAGACTAATTGCTCGTTTTTAATAATCAAGGCATTCTGTCCATCAATTTCATCTATAAGAGGGAAAATAGCAAAACTAGGGAGTAGGCCCACTGCATCTCGGTAATTCTGCCACATGACGTATCCAGTTAACTCCTCATATTCTACGTTATAACCACTAAATTCAGAAATCTCGAAGGCCGTGCTCGAAGTATCCCCAAAAAAACGCCGAAACACCTCATGATGGTTAACAACCAGGGCAATTTCCTTGACCAGTAGCTTGTCCCCAGATTCGTAACTGTGCAAGGAGAATCCAATGATATCTGCCATTTCTTTAATCCCATCAAAATTCAGGTCATATTCATAGGTCTTATTCCTTTCAAAATCATCTCTTCCATAGTCCATATAGGTTGGTATGGGAACGACACCATCGGCTGTTTTAAGAGTGGCCATCATAAGATTATCCGTACCGGCATTTTTCAAATCGGCCACCACGACCTTTAGCTGAACCCTCCATACCGGAACGGTTATGGTGTCTCGGGTATAGGCACATCGTGTCTGGGACGAATTAAAACCCTGATCGTTAAATGTTTCGATTTTATAACAATAGCGTGTATTCGGAGTAAGATTCGTATCAAAATGGTCGTTGGTAGAAAATTTCTCTAGAGCACCAAAGTTTTCAATTTCTTCAAATCCAGTTTCTGCGAATCTTAAGAGTCTATTCCCGGTCTCGTTCGTTGATAAATCAATCCATGATAGTTTCAAAGTATCCACTTTCCTGTCCACAATATCCACTACAATGGGAGCCTTCGGGCCATTGGATGGTGAAACTGGAGGAGGATAGTATGGTGGTTCATCCACCAGGTCAAATCCTGAACCTGAAATCCCGCCCAAGAAGTTATTGCCCAGTCTACGGATTATATTTGCCTTTCGGTAAAGAACTGTACTATCCGCATTATCGGTTTCAATGATTCTCTTATCCTCTTGAAGTTGCTGGGCATAAAAGTTCAGTCGGTCCATGGCTTTTCTTTTTAATCTCTTGGAAGAGTTATCCGTAAGGTTTTTGTAACCCTCGCCCAATTTTTCAATCCTCTTTTTTAGTGACTCAAAATCCAGTCTTCCGGAGATGACCCTTAAGGAGTCATATTGGTTTTCCAATTGGTTAAACTCATTGGGGTATTGTCCCCTAACAAAACCAGTTTCATTAACGATGTTTCGCCAATTGGACAATTCTTGAAACTCAACTCCTAGGTAAGAAATGATTTCCTTTAGATATTGCAGGTCTTTTCTGATGGATTGAATATCTCGCTTAGTCAAGTCCTCGAGGGTAATAGTGTCATTTATTATTTCCTTAAGCTTCACCAGTTGTGCTGAAGATAAATCCAAAACGGGTCTATCTCCATATGTTGTGAAAAACTCCTGGATTTCCCTTTTTAACCTGGTAGTCTGTGCGTTCACTGAGAAAATGATAAAAAGTGTTATAACGAGTAGGAGTACTATTTGATTTTTCATAAAAAGTTGACTTTGAGATTTGTTCAATCAATCCATAAACTTCTAATCAAAAAAGAGAAGTTCCCTTAACAACATGACATTAAAAGTCTATGCTCAATAGAATATATAAACATATCAGCATGTTTCAATTCCTTAGTGTAGCGTTGGTCATGAAAGTTGTATAATTTGTCGATTATTCTCAATTGAAAACCAAATATTATGAATGTAAATAACATCCAGTCAATCAATTAGAATTTTTACTTCTTATTTCAACAAGTGGTTTTTCTAGGTGGCAAAGAGATTGTGATTGCAAAGCACCAAAGTTCAAATATTGCTTTAGGCTAAACTCTTTTGGTCCATTTAAGAGAATCTTTTTTGGTGACAGAGTATTCGATCCAGATGGCTCGACTTTAAGGATAGAAAAACCACCTGAGATCAAGAAGGTCACCTATTCGGTGAGCATAAAAATGCGAGGTCTTTGAAATACCAATAAAATAAGCTAATTAGAATTTAGGTTCTGGTCTTTATACATCTAATAAATGAAAAAAAAATTAAAAAATCGGTGTCCCATGCACCTAAGGAAGAATTGAAATAAGTATAACTTGTTTAGATAATACCATCGAATTTAAATGGACGATTTATAATTAAGAATATTATTTACTTAAAAAAATGGTGTTGTAATAAATCAAATATGCTTATTCCAAAAGTTATTCGCTTGAACTTTTGAAATTTGAAGACAACTTCAGAAATTTATAAAGATTGTCCTTAATTCTAAAAAACCAAACAACTGGTTTGCAAAATCTTAAAATCTGTGAATAGAACTTTTAGAAATCTCTTTTCATTACTAACTTTCGTAGTACTGGGAAATTTAAGCGCTCAAAATGACACAATTTATCATAGAGCCTATCATTCTTATTCCGCAATTTTAAGTCAAGATGGGAAGACGGCGGCTTATGTGACAGAAGGGTTGAATTCAAATCAGACGTTACACATTTTGGATACGAAATCCTTTAACCAAATAGATAGCATTCTTCTTCCGAAACAACCACAAAAGATGTATCCTATTTGGAAGCTTGATTTTATGGGAAATTCAGGCCGATATTTAATTCTGAAAGACTGGCCCGTACCAAATCAACTGGAAAAGAGTAATATATCCTATATCTACGATATTCAAGAAAAGAAATTCAAAAGCGATAAGTTTTCAAGCGACGTGGTGTTTGAATATTCAGATAGATTTAAAGACTACATAGTAGGAAAAAATACTTACAAAAGCTCACTACCTAAAATTAGAAAGAACGTCCTAAAATCCTCAATCAAATCCACATTAAGATTCGGAAATAACGATATTAAGCATGATGGTCAACTTCTTGATATTGAGTTATCACCAGATCAAAACATTCTAATTCTGGCCTACTATATCTCCGAATCAGAACTAGGTCGAAATTATGAATTACAGGCAAGAAGTTTTCCCGATCTTACAGTGTTGGCTACAAAAAATTTAACGGAACAACCTTTTGAAATCTCCTTTGTAAAAAATTCGAAACAAGTCTTGGTTGTAGAACATGATTATTCAGGATATCCGGATAATATCAGTACCATTGAAAAATTGAACTTACTGGATTTACCTAGTCTAAAAAAATCCCAAAGCATTAATAAAGAATTTTACATAGATGGAAGAATACACAATCAAAACTTTTGGGTGTTTAATATAGACAAAGTAGAACCAAAAGGTGTACTAAGAAACATTGAATACAACTCTGGTAAAACGCTCTTGGAAATCCCGGATGATATAAACAATAATCGAATCAATGACTTTTTACTAGTAAATGACATAATTATCGCATTTTCAGAAGAAAAAGTCTTTCAAATCTCGATTCCAGACAGGTTTTACCAATTTAAGAATGTAAATCAATCAAGATTTGATACAATTGAAAGACCAGCTAGGATATCTTTTAACAATTTCCCTACCAATAGACATAAGTTAGATTATAATAATTCCGAGTTTTTGTTCGTCTTGGAAAAGCAAAAATTATCCCTATGGAATGTAAAGAAAAAAAGAAAAGTAACCGAACAAAGACTATATTATGGAAATGAAGATTCTGAAGTATTTTTAGAAGGAAAAAGTGCTAAAGCCATCGTTCATACAGAGAGTGAAAATGGTAAATTTTGTTCATTGGAATTCATAGATTTTGGAAAAAACACGCTTCAAAGTCATAAATACCATGGTAATGATTTTGGTTATTCTGGTATTCTATATCCAACAGCTGGTAGTTGGCGGTTTTTTCATTTTCCACTTCTAGACAAATGGGTTTGTTGGGATGGCAGTCTGGAACTTTGGGAGTTTACGTCAAATGTCCCGAATCGGATAAAGGAGATGTTTACCAAAGATGAGCAAAAAGAGTTTTTCCCAGGAAATTTTTTCTTTGACAAGTTATACTCTTTTCAACAGGTTCCCGAAAAGATTATTCCACTTAAAACAAGTAATAGTATTCTGGTAGACTTTAAAGACAAAAATCTGTCTTATTTAAAAATTGATTCCTTAATACTTAAAAGCTATAGCAATACTTCTCATCTCAATTTGGAAAATCTCTTTTCTCAGAATAAAGTATTGATGACAAAAGGGAATAAAATTCAATTATACAATCTTAAAGACAGTATTAGCGAAGCCTTGAATTTTCAATATAAAAAGAACGTTCCAAAAACAAAGTACTTCGGCAACAGGACTGTTTTCATGGAACGTGAAACCATAGATTACAAGGATTATGGAATGCTTAGTATTTTCAATAATAAAACTCACGAATTAATCCAATCCATAACTCTAGACAATCCTTCTTCCGACAACTTTGTCTTGGATTATCCAGAAGTTATTTACAATTCTAATCAAAATTTAGCCGTGATTGATTTGGAAGCTAAATCGAGTTTCCAATGGAGTACCTTAGAAAACGATAATGATTTCGAGTATGCCAAGATTTCGAAAACCACCAGAGATGGGGTCTTTTTTTTCCATGATTATTTAATCAATTTTCAAAACCTGACTTTAAGAAAAGTTTCTAATGATAGTTCCATTGTAACTAATGTGTATGTAAAAAACGACACTACTTACATTGGCTCTATTGTTAAAAAGGCGGGCGACTTTTCCAATAAATACTTTAAAATAGAGAAGCTCTTCCACAATTCTGGCAAAAAATTTGAAAGTGGTATTTTACCTGATTATGACCGCCGTATGGTTTGTAAGGTGGCTGAAAATTCCAACTACCTATTAGCACATCCTGAAGATTTTTTTCACGGATATTTCTATCTCCTTGATTTGGATACAAAGAAATGGTACCAAGAAAATCTTGAAGAAAATGAAACACTTTCAAACGCTGGTTTTAAGAATAGTTTAAGTTTTAAGGATATTTCCTTTACCGATGATTCAAAACATCTTTTGATTTATTGTTCAAAATTCAGCTATGATTATTTTGAGATGATACAGAAGACTTTTCTTTATGATATAGGTTCCAAAAAAATTATACGAACCTTCGACAATAGAGTTTATCAGATTAAAAAAGACGGCAAAACCTATTATAGGGAAGGGAATTTAACAGTCAATGAGGGCCATCTTGAGAACAGAACCTTAAACAAAAAACAATACTTTTTAAGTAAGAATAAGAGTTTTTTCACATATGATGATGAAGATAGCATTTTCTTGTCTTTTGACAACGGCAACTTGTTGGTATATAAGGATTCAATAGCATCACCTATAAAATATATCGATTTAATGTCCATAGAAGAAGTTATGAACTTCACCTCTGATGGTAAGAATCTATATGTTGCCATGACAGATGGAAGTATCAAAATTGTAGATGTTAATACTTTAGAATTAAAACTAACGCTTTTTATCTTTAAAAGAGACAATTCTTTTGCATTCCTATTTTTAACACCTGAAGGATATTTTAGCGCACCTAAAGAGGTTATTAGAAATTTTCATTTTGTAAGAGGCTTAAAAACTTACCCCTTATTGAACTATGAAATATTTCTTAATCGACCCGATATTATATTAGAAAGATTGGATTTCGCAGATCAATCGAAAATTGAAATATACAAAGAAGCTTATTTGAAACGGCTTAAAAGGAATAATCTCTCTCCTGAAATCGACATATTGAGTTTACCTACCCCTGAAATAGCTCTGATAAATTCTAATGAGATTCCAAACACAACAATTGATAAAGAACTAACACTAAAAATCAAAACTTCAAGAGACACCCAAAAAATATTCACCTACATAAATAGCGTACCTGTAGCATTTATTATGGTAAAAGGTGACAAAGATTTTTTTGAGCAAAAAATACTGTTGAGCGAGGGTAACAACAAAATTTCTATAATTGCAAGAAATCAAAATGGTGTTGAAAGCGACCCCGTTAACCTACAAGTTACCAAGACGACTCCCCCATTAAGAAGTAATACTTTTTTTATAGGCATCGGAGTCTCAAAGTATCAAGATAGTACCATGAACCTTACCTACGCTGATAAAGATGTTCACGCACTTGCGCGAAGTCTAAAAAAAATCTACGGAGAAAGCTTAATAATTGATACTTTGACTAACGAATCCGCCACAATTGTAAATATTTCGGCAATAAAGAAAAAACTTGAAAATACGAACATTAACGATCGTGTTATTCTCTCTTTTTCTGGGCATGGGTTAGTTGATGAAGATTTGGAGTTTTATTTTTCCCCTTATGGAATGGATTTTTCAAATCCCGCTGTAAACGGATTCTCTTATATGCAAATGCAAGAACTTCTGACGGATATCCCTGCAAGAAGAAAATTAATGCTTATAGATGCTTGTCATAGTGGGGAACTTGAAAGTGAGGAAGAGCTAAAAAACATTTTCGTCGAAAATGGCAAAGTATCTTCAAAGATGTCAAAAGGCGCAAAGGGAGCCATCCCGATTGGAGATAAGAAAAGTGACAATCTCCAAAACAGTTTTGATTTAATGAAAAGCTTGTTCTATGATTTGGACAGAGGGAATGGTTCCTATGTTATTTCTGCAGCGGGCGGCCTGGAATATGCGTTTGAGGATGCAACTTGGAGCAACGGGGTTTTTACCTATGCCATTATTCAGGGCCTTGAAGAACTTAGTGGCAAAAAAAATGGGAATGATGGTGTTATCACCATTTCTGAGCTGAAAAACTACGTAGAAAACAAAGTAGAGGTCTTAACGGAAGGCAAACAGAAACCTACATCAAGGGTTGAAAATATTGAATGGGATTGGGAATTAAACTGAATACAGAATACTGAAAAACATTAAAAACTCTGGGGTAATGTTTAAAAAAGCACTTCTAATCTTGATTTGCAGCAATCATTTGTTGTTTAGTCAGGAATTTCTATCTACTGAGAGACCCATAATCACCGCAGACTGCCTAACCGATTCAACTGAATACGTGTTTGGTAGTACTTCAAAAATATACTTAGTTGACCCAGTAAATTTTAAACTCAAAGATTCTATCGTCATGCCCTTTAGTTCATACGCTTTGGTCGATAAAATTGAAAAGCTAAAATCGGACTTTAACGTTTTAAAAGTAAAATCGAGAGCAGGAATATTTGGGAAACCCGATTTCATGGAATTTCCTTTAGATTCCACTTATTTTTTAGACTTAACGAAAAAAGAAATTCTCTTTTCCTTACCTGGTAATATAACCACAGATTTTTCAGAGGAAAAAGATACTTTTCTGACGGCAATCAATGGTTTTTTTTCCTATCAAAACAAACAAGGTGATTCAAATTTTGCTCCTTCGGGAAAGTCAGTAATCGGATTTATGCCCATTAAAAAAGAAATAGAATTAGCAGCAACAACCCGTGCAATAAAATTTTATCCAAATAATAAAGATTTTTTACTTGTTGTGTACGATTCTCTCAGCTCAGGAAGATATTATTACACATTGCAAAAAAGAACCTTACCAGATTTTGAGTTAGTAACTAGTAGAGTTATTGTAGATAAACCTGAAAAAATCAATTTTTCAGAAGATGGAAAATATATAGTTGTTGAAAAGATAAATCCTAGTGACAGTCATTTAAATCAACCAAACAAAACAATTGATTTTTATGATAAAGTCACACTAACAAAATACGATAAGCTGCCCAAGGAATTAATGCTAAACAGTCGAATTATTAATGGTAATTTCTGGGAATTAAAAAATCAAGAAATTAACCTGTATGATACCAAAACCGGTTTAAATCGAATTAGTATTTGGTCCAACTTGACTCCTTTCGGGAGATTAAATGGGTTCCATGTTGTAAATAAAGAAGAGTTGGTTATTTATGGTGGAAAGGCTTACCAATTTGGAAAAAATGGAGTGCTAAAATTCTCGTTAAAGCAAAATTCGGTTTTTACTGAAAACAAGATTATCCAAACCTTGGACACATTATTTAATCCTAAAAAAATTGTTATCAGCGATAATGATTATTCTGTCAACAAAACAAGCTATAATGCCAATATTACTGAGAATAAAAGCTTCGTCCTCTTTTCAGTGGATAATGAGTTACAGCTATGGTCAAAAAACAACCGAAGAAAATTAAGACAACATTCCTTCAACAACTTAATAAAAGCGTTTATAGGTACTGATAATTCCGAACAAGCTCTTGTTTTTGAACAAGTCAAGGAAAAAAACGAAGGTTTTGTGCTAAGGAGCGTTAATTTTAAGACAGGTATTTCCCAAAACAAAAAGTTTGACCGTAGTAAATATGATTTCTTTAATCCAATAAGTACATCCTGTTCATGTTTTCAAAATAGGTCAAACCATAATGAGTGGTTTTGCTCAGATCAAGACGACATAGTCTGGTCTGTTAACACTTCTGATTTATCGATTCAGAGGATAAAAAAATTTGAACTAAATGGTTATCGGGATACTCATATTGTCAATTTTTCTATTATTCCTAACTCAAATTCAGTTTTGTTTAATCTATATGGCAGGAACTATGATGCCCGCTATAAAGAAACCTCAGTTGGATATGGTGATTCCATTTACAAAATGGATTTGGGCACAAAAACTATAAAATTATTTGCTAAAAATAAAGATTGGTTTTATCCGATTTCTGAAGATAAGCTTTTGATCATTCAAGATAATTCTCTGATTCTAAAAGATGTTTTTAATAATCGTAATTATGATATAATTACGATAGATGTGAACAAAGAAAGTAAGGTATTTGCAAATGAAAAAAAACTGTTCATTACCATCAGAGATAAAAAAAACTTTGAAAAATCGACACTTTTAACAATTGACCCAAATGAAGTTAAGTTTATTGAATTGGGTGAAGTGCCTTATTCCCTAAAGAAGTATTTTTCGGTTTCTGATGAACAAATATCTTATGTTAATGATGGTAAACTCTACACCTATGACATTAAAGATAATTTTAACACTAATTGGCAAGGCATTGATAATCCAAGAATGATTAGGGGTGAGCAAATCACCGTAAACAATGAGGGCCTAATTAATTTTATGAATAAAGCCGTTATTGATCTAAAAACCTTAACAACTAGACAAAATCTTAAAGATCTTGTTGACATAATTCCTCTAAAAGGCAAATACCAAAACAAGGGACTTAAAGTACAACCTGATTGGGGTAAAGACAGGAACAACCTTAGAATTCAAATGATAGATCTAAAATCTGGCTTGGTCATTGAACCGCCAGGAAAAGGAGAATCGGTAGTCTCGTCATTTTTCCCTAGCCTTAAAACATATATCCTCTTTAGCAGTTTGTTTCTTCCGGATAAATATTTAGTTACAGAAAACGGTAAATATGTAATCCTATTCTCATCTAAAAATATTTCCGAGGAATTGACTATAGTTGATGTTGAAAAATTTAAGGTTAAATCGATCCAAACCAAGTTTCCAATATTCAACATATCCTTGGACTCAACATCCGAAAATGCAATCAACATTGAATCCTTAGTAGATAAAAAAGAATCCAGTTCAGTTTCCGTTCCAATTTTCTATACATACTCGATTGATAAGGCAATTTTCAAAAATTATCATCTAAAACCACTTTCAATAAGTGATAATCAAAAAAAATCTGTTCTAGCGGAAAAAGATTCTAAATTCACAATTGATTCTGATGTAATTAAAGAAACTATTGTAACTAACGGAGAAGAAAACATAGTGTCTTGGTACTACGCTAAAACTTTTCTTCGCCAATTGTTTTTTGAAAAAAATCGTGAACGAATTTGGGCAGGGGATAGTAGTGGTAATCTTTTTGTCTGGAATAGGGGAGAGAGTTCGCCATTAAAAAAAATTGAACTTTTTTCAAGCAGTGAAATAGTATCTTTTTTCGACCATAAAAAGTTCCTTTACGTCCTAATGAAGAATTCCGAAATTAAGATAATCGATAAAAATTTGTTAGAGTTGCAGGTGTCTGTAAAAGTAAGTTCCAAAAACGAATACGTAAAAAACCAAAATCAGATACAAATTTTGTTTTATACTCCTGACGGCTATTTTAGTACCAGCAAAGAATCTCTTAGAAATTTTCATTTTGTAAACGGTCTAGAAAGCTACCCATTGTCGAATTATGAAGTTTACATGAACCGCCCTGACATTATTCTGGAAAGATTGGGATTCGCAGATCAGCTAACCTTAAACTTATATAGAAGTGCCTTTTTGAAAAGATTAAAACGCAACGGTTTGAAAGAGCAATCAGGTGTTTTTAATCGCTCTGTTCCACAAATTACTTTTTTAAATGAAAAAAATATTCCTAAGACATCAACCTCAGGCTTGGTTTCTTTTTCTGTTGAAACTTCAAAAGACGTATCTAAATTAATAACCTATTGCAACGGAATTCCTGTAGTAAACATGGAATCTGAAGAGATATCGGAAAATAATAACATTCAAATCCAACTCGTTGAAGGCAATAATAAAATAAGCATTATATCATCCGATTCTAAAGGAGTCAAAAGTAGTCCTATCTCTTTTGAGATTAGGAACACCAAAATCAAACCTAATAAGAAAGTTCACTTTATTGGAATAGGCATTTCAAAGTATAGGAACGCAGATATGAACTTGAATTACGCCGATAAAGATGTAGCAAAATTGGCAACCGAATTTGGTTACCATATTAAAGACTCTCTAGTAATAGATAGTTTGTTGAATGAACGCGCGACAAAATCAAACATTAAAGCATTAAAGGAAAGACTTAGAGAAACTGATATTGACGATACAGTTATATTGTCGTTTTCTGGTCATGGTATTATAGGTGAAGATGAAAAGTTCTATTTTGCCACTCATGATATGGATTTTGATATTCCACACGCCAAAGGACTGTCCTATGAAGAAATGAGAGAATTGCTCACCGACATACCAGCTCGTAAAAAATTACTTCTTATCGACGCTTGTCATAGTGGTGAAGTTGAGAAGGAAAAAATGCTTGAAAATAATCATAATATAAATACAAATGTTAAAATCTATAGGCCAGAAAATACTAAAGGTAGTATTGTAATGGCACCAAACGATAATAAACCGCAAAAGAGTTTTGATTTAATGCGTAGCCTATTTTTTGAATCAGATTGGGGTGACGGTACTTACATAATTTCAGCTGCAAGTGCGGTAGAATATGCCTACGAAGGGCAAGATTGGAATAATGGGGTTTTTACTTATAGTGTGGCAAAGGCATTGGAAGAACTTGGGAGCGATTGGGGAAGCAATGATAGCATTATTACAATTTCTGAGCTAAAGGAATATGTTGAAGATCTAGTAATGATTTTAACAAATGGTAATCAAAAACCAACTTCTAGAGCCGATAATATTGAGTGGGATTGGCAGTTAAATTAATTCGCTGAACAAAAAAAGACTTACAATTGGACACTATCCCACTAAGTGTGTAAATTAAAAATAACAGGGGTTTGACTTTTTTAGAGTCTGACCCTTTTTTCATAGATCGTTAGGAACTGGTTCAGGATGATTCCCCAGTTCCTGATGGGCATGGACCATTTTTTAGTGG
>JBCCLN010000004.1:0-50607 GCA_039026865.1 Bacteroidota bacterium
AATTATATTTATTATTTCTAAATAATGTTTTGTGTAGATAGGCTAAGCATGAACCTTTTTTCTTCACTGAGGGTTGTACGAAGATAGTCTCAACTAAGTATAGAAATGATACAACTTACCGATAATTATTCAGTACATCAATATTTAAATTTTGTAGCAGATGCTTACAAAGGAAAATACGAAACATATAAACTCGAATCTACCTGCCGGTTTGGCAATTCAGCATATTCAGGATCAATGGCCGGTATTCAGTTGCAGCCAGGAATCTCATTAATATATAATAAGCTAAATATAAAAGAACCATGCTCCTACCATCAAGACTCATTTAAAGATTATCTGAAAATAAGTTTTTACAAAGTAGCCAATCTCGAAGTAGTAAATGGTATTGGAAGTTACAATCTTCGTAAAGGATATTTTAAAATTAGCCTGTTTGATTCACCCTCAGATATTCAACTAAAGCCAAGGCAAGAGTGCTTTGAATCCTTAGACTTGATTATTAGGAAAGGGATACTTAAGAAAGTAATTTCAAACCAACCTACTCTCCCTTTCAATATCAAAAAAAATTTGTTTGGATTAATAAACAAGAGTAGCAGGTATAAAATTTACCCAGTAAATATGAAACTCAAGACGATTTTAGACCAGATTTGGGATAATAAAGAAGAAGGGATATTCAAACTACTCTCCACACAAAGCCTGGTTTGCGAGTTATTAAAACTATTGATTGTTTATAACGAAAAAACCAACCTTGAAGTGAAAACCGAAGATCAAAAACGTATGGAATCAGCAAAAAAAATCCTGGAAACCAACTATAGGACACCTCCAACTATAGCACAACTTGCCCGACACATCGGAATGAATGAACAGAAATTAAAGAAGATGTTCAAAGACTATTTTCAAACAACAATTCATCAATATGTACACAATATAAAAATGAAATACAGCTGGAATATGATTTCCTCTGATCAATACACCGTTAACGAAATTGCGGATAAAATTGGCTATTGCAACACAAGTAAATTTATCGCTGCGTTCAAAAATAAATTTGGAATAACCCCTGGAAAATTAATAGCTGAAAAGTCAATGATCTAATCGCCTCAGAAGCTACAGTTATGTTACACATATGATCATTATGACTTTTACAAGAAAATAACATTCACTTCTTAAAATAAAATTTATCCCTATCAAAACACCTATTTCTTGAAAATCAATTGGCCAATTCCCAAAAGAACGAATGATGCCGGAAAAGACAATAAAGCTGTCTCTGTTGTTATACCTACGATAATAAATGCAAGTATGGATACCAGTACTCCCCCAATCAAACTTAAAATTACTGCTTCCTTCTTCAGATTGAATCGGAATGAAAAAATTACAGGAGCAAATAAAACGAAATAAATACCTGCAACCGACAAAAGTACACTTACGATAGAATCGAGAATTAGGGCTAATGTTATTCCTATTATCCCAATGACCACAGAAATAACCTGAGGGTTAGTTACAAACCTATATTGTGATAATCTTTTTGATTTACTGATAAAATCTTTACTTACACTGGTGGATAGCACAAACAAAAAAGTATCAAGTGATGACATGATTGCAGCAAATAAAACAACCAAACCAATTCCTTTTAGGTAATTGGGAAGCAAACTGGAAAATCCCAAAGCGAGCGCTTTTTCAGGTACAGCATCAGGAAATCTGGTTTGGACAAAAAGTCCCATCAAAACAATAAAGGAAAAAATAATCACCGTAAAAACACCGGACCAAATAAGTGATTTTTTTATGGTTTTAATATCTTTAGCAGCATAGATTCTTTGCCATACTTCTGCTCCGATAGTGATAACTACCAATCCATAAACAAGGAAAGTAATAATATCTACAGGATTTGCAGCAATTAGACTAAGGTTTTTTGGATCAATTTCTCCGGAATTAGCAAATAATGAAAGGGAAAGCACCACCAAAAGAAGTAGTATAAAATACTGAACGATATCTGTCTTAATAACCGCATTAAATCCTGAAGCAGTTATATACATAGTCACTACTGCTCCCATTAACACGACTGAGAATGTATAAGACCAGCCTGTGATCGTGGACAGGATGACTCCTCCCGCAATAAATTGAGTAAGAAAATATCCAATATAGATCAAAAGGAGAATGGACGCAGTTGAAATACCCGCACTTTTTCCATACTTATTGTGAATAAAGTCCGGCAGCGTATAAAAGCCGTTTTCATCAGACAACTTCTTGATTTTAGGAGCGAAAATTACGGTAACCAAAAAACCAAGCAATAATCCAAATGGCACCCATAATGTAGATAGACCATACTGATAGACGAAAGACATCATTGAGATTAAGCCGTTCCCTCCGATCATACTGGCAACGAGCGTTGCCGTTAAAGCTAGGAATCCGACATTTCTGTTTGCCAAAAAAAAGTCTTGCTCGTTTTTTTTATTTCCTTTAGCTCGGAAGCCAATAGTCAATATGGCCACGAAGTATACAATGACAAGAATTATATTTACTGTATCTACCATTTATTCTGAGAAAATTGGTCAACATGAAAAATTTAACTTGATGAATCTGTATATGGTACAGCGTGCGAGATCAGGCTTTAGTTGACACGTATCAAAAACAGTTTAATGAATAACATAGGCTGCCCTGTATCGTAATAGGCAGCCTTTAGGATCTTAAACTTATACTAACTCCATCTCATTTTCAGCAAATGCAACCATAGGGTTCTTATGGTTACCACATGCGTTGAGCTCTGGTATGTCCGTGTTATCATTATAACCGTATTCCAATAACCTCACTCTATTGAACCCGACTCGAATAAACTCTGGAACAAACAGATCAAATTTTTGAAATGCGTATTCTAACTCAGGATGTTCTTGTTGATACGACTTAATTACAATAGCTACTTGGCTCCAAAACTGAATTTCAGGATAATCAAAATAAGTCTTGGCTATGTTGGAAATGTATCTAAATACGCCGTCAAATACTCCAGACAGAATAAACAAGGATACGTACTCATTCGGAACTTCCTTAATTATTTGACGAATTTGTTCAGGAGCCTTTTTATATTCATCCTGGTTTAAATGAATTTCTTCTACAAAATCCTTAATGATTATCCGCTTAGGAACGTAGTTTTCCAAAATCAGCATAGTGTTTTCACCATGTGGACTAAAACATAATCCGTGATGATAAAAACAGTGCAATAGCGGTTTAAAATAACAATTAAGATATTTTTCTATCCATTGCTGTGGGCTTAGGCCAGATTTATCTATCAAGGCTTTCATAAACGATTCATCCTCTTCGTCAACATGCATTAGTGCTGCCATCGTGATCATTTTTTCATTAGTATCTAAATGCGGTTGTGCGCTCTCTCTCCAAATGACCCCAAGCATATCTTTAAATTGGTAAGGGGCCTTTTCTATTGCTCCAAAATGTGGATGTTCATAAGCGACAGAAGCGATCTCACCAAGGAAAATACAACCCAAACCTTGTAAATAGCTATCATTTGCTAAGCGACTTTGAATCCACTCTGTAATAAATGGAGCTCTTTTTAACTTCTTTGGTGATAGCCCTCGATAAACGGATGTATTTAAAATAGATATAGCGGTTTTTACATAGCATTTTTCAGGATGTGTCAAATTGAAAAATGTCCTGATAGACTGTTGTGGCGAATAATTATCTGTTCCCGTCCGTAGAGGGATAAGCATCTTGTTGGCTATATCTTTCGCAAAATAAAAGACCAGCTTGTTTTTCCACTGCCAGTCATGAATAGGGATAAAGAAATAATCATCAGGATTTACACCTGTTCTTTCCAAAATGCTATGAAATGAACTAACCAAATCCTTACCCAACTCCTGCTCCATTAAACTTGCAAAAGAATATTGAGCAGTTGATTGGTAAGATGCCCTTATTTTATGCACAGCTACCCATGACAGTTGTACTGGTCTATTTGATTCAGGAGCAAATTTTTCATGATCATTAATGCTAAATCCATTTCTACCCTTATTTACAGTAGCCCAAGGATGACCTTTCATTTGGTGTTCTATATCCTGACTGTCCATGTCAATTAATTGCTCCACTGGAATATCAGATTTGAGACGCATATAAGCATCGGCATAAAGTGTTTTATATGTTTCGTCCAAAAATCGCGTCAGTGTAAAAGGATCAATAGCTATGACTTTTTCCAGTTCCAAATAAAAAGCCAAACCATCTACATTTTGGGCTTCCCCATTAACGGTCTTGATCAATGATGACTCTGGGATATGCCAATGCCCCATAGCGCGAGCATAACCGATGAAAGTATACTGAATAGCAGGGTCATCTGTATCCAGCAAAAATTGAACCCCACCATCATTAAGTGTTTCGACTTCTTTTGGCATGAGCAATAATTCATGCATCAATTCGCTGATCGATTTGACGACATATCTTCGATTAACAATATTCCAGTTTTCTTCGGTAAGTACTTCTGCCCCTCGAAAAGATGGATGTTTAGTGAATACTTTTTTCATCTGTTTAAAATTTACTTTTTTGTGGTCAGAGGGAACCTCCACCCTACACTCACCCTAATTGTGGTAAATGTAGGATGGAAGTTTCATGGTTTAATTTGATTTGAAATTGAGAACTTTTATGCTTTTTTTATTGGTTAAAAAGGGAATGCACCCAAGACTAACCAATAGAAAAGCAATACTGTAAAAAAATAGCACTTGGTAATTAAACTTTTCCGCAACGATTCCGGCCAATAATGGCGCCATCAATAAACCAAGGTTTTGAAAAATATGAAGCTTGCTATATCTGATAGTATATAAATTAGGAGAACTATGCTGAAATAAGAAAAGATCTATAGCGGCAAATGAAACAAAGATTGCAATACCATAAATGATCCTTCCCGCGATAATAGCATATAGCATACCTGATACTTGCAAAGCCAATCCAAAAATACCAAGCAGAAAGAATAGCGAAAGGTTGAGCGAAACATCCTGTTTTTTTAAAATCCTACCCAGAAAGGGAAAGGTCACTAACGCCGCTATACTCGGGATACTAAAAATCATTCCTTCCTGCAGTGCACTGAGTTGATTATTGCTGAATTCAAGAAATTTGGTAAAGTATGGTCTGATAAGCGTGGTAGCAAAAAAGAATAAAAAGGATATAAAAAATAATATACTAAAATTTTCTTTTGTCTGTGATGCCGTATGAGATTCTTTGTTTTCCTTGATCAATCTGATGTCTTTCGGTACTAGCACAAAAGATATTCCCATTTGCAAAAAGTCGGCAATAGCAATAAAAATAAACGCAGTCTTAAGCGTAGAATATTCAAACAGGTAACTGCCTAACCATGTAGACAAAAGGGTAGCCAGATGTATAAATACGCTCAAGATACCAATAGTTTTTAATTGCTTTTGCTCTGACCCATATTGAATCAGCAAGGGATATATCAGCAAATAACCGCTTTTAAATAGTAACATGGCTAAGGAAACAATCCAGAACCACTCAATCGAAAGCATATAATAACATACTAAACTGAGTATCCCTGCTAATGACTGAGAAACAATCAATAAATAGATAGGTCTAACCTTATAAGCTATTTTTGCCCAGATAGGGAAGCCAACCAGTAAGACTAGCCGGCACGCAGTAAAGTAATATCCAGTATGTCCAATAGATGTAATGCCAAATGTCTGCTCAAAGAATTGAGGATAGAACGGGACTAACAAAAATTCTGCTAGCACAGCAATAAACGCTATAGATAAGAATAATGGATACGGAGACTGTTCTTTTAACTGATCTTGCACGTGAAATAAAAGTTAATAGGTATAATTAAACGACGCTAATTCATTGTGTACTTCAGATTCCTGATCATCAAGAGCACCGAAATGCTGAAATGTCCACTGTTGCTTAAGGTCGAAGTATTCTTTTCCTGTTATTTCATTGATAATATAGGCATTTCGATAAGCCCCCATGCCTAAATCGGGCGTGACAAAACCATGCGTATGCAGCTCTCCATTTTGCACAAAAATCTCGTGATTTGCGTCTATACTATAATTTCGGTTCACAGCAAATCTTCCTTTTTCATCCCATTTTATCCGGTCACGTATTGGCTGCATGAAAGAAGGTATTTTAGTTTCATAACCAGAGGCCAGAATAAGGTAATCGGTATCGTGATAGTATTCTTTTTCCTGTTCGTGATGAAACAGCTTTATTCGTAACCTACCGTCCGAATCTGATACCTGTTGCATATCAGAGCAGCTTAAAATTTTGATCGGAAGCTTATTTTTCAGGCTTTTTGCATAGAGCAAATCATAAATTTCATTGATCAAATCAAAGTTTATCCCTTTATAAAGGGATTTTTGTTGCTGGATTAACCAATCCCTTTTTTTGGGAGGTAGCTGATGGAAATAATCCACATAATCAGAAGAGGTCATTTCAAGGGTCAACTTGGAATATTCTAATGGGAAATACCGACTAGACCTCGTAATCCAGTTCAACTCGAAATGACACATATCTATTTCCTGGAGCAGGTCGATAAATACTTCTGCCGCACTTTGTCCACCACCAATAATAGTGATTGATCTCTTCTCTAGAATTTCGGCTCTGTCTCTTAGATAAGAAGCCGTATGTGTTTTGTTTTGAATGCCTTTACACGTCTCAGGAATATAGGGCGTATTTCCGGTGCCAAATACCAATTTCCGAGCATAATAAAAATGATAGTTTTGTTCATTGACATCTAATACCGTCAACTTGTAACAAGCCCGGCTTTCACTATACTTAATTTGCTCTACCCGCTGCCCAAAATGTAACTGCTCCAATTGATCAATCACCCATTTGCAATAGAGATTGTACTCCTCACGCAACAGGTAAAAGTTTTCTTTGATATAAAAATTGTATAAGCGACCAGCCTGCTTACAGTAATTTAAGAAGGAGTAGGGACTTGTCGGATCGGCCATTGTGACCAGATCCGCCATAAAAGGCACTTGTAAATGCGTTCCCTCAATCATCATTCCCGGATGCCATTCAAACGTTTCTTTTTGATCGAAAAATATTCCCTTCAGTCCTTTGATTGGCTGAGTTAAAGCTGCCAGTCCCAAATTGAACGGCCCTATACCTATAGCGGCAAAGTCATAAGTGATAGATCTATCTTGATTCATCAATTCTATATTTTAGTTATCTACTTTATTTAGAAAATGAGTCTCAAGCATGCCTTGAGACTATTAGGATTATTCGGAAAGTTGCATGGGATAGACGTTGTCATTCGGAAATTTCTCCAAATAATCCTCCCTGGTACAAAATGTGAGATTCGCTTTTTTATGCGGTAATTCAACCACTTTTTGAAGTTTGAAACCTACACGAGTAACCAGTATATGCATAGGTCTCATATTGACATCGGCTTCACCAATCATCTTTCCTGTACCTTCCATTTGAAAGTATTGCGTCATAATCGCCCTAGTCAAATAAAAAGTGTATTTTTTGTTTTTATCCGTCGGAGCAATCAGTAAGTGAGCACCATGATCACTGGGTAATGCATCATAATAGCGACCTATATCATCTCGCATAGGCCAATAGGGTTCAAAAGTAAAGGTAGGCTCGCCGTCAATCTCCCCAATGTATGCAGTACTCGCTTCGCTTTCCTCTAACTCAATATAAAACTTCTCAAGTTCTTTTATTGGCCCATCCATTTTCCAAAAAGACTTAGTATGCTCCTCATTGAACCATTTATGAACCAATGGGATATCTTCTTTGATATCAAATGGTCTCAGCTTCACGGTAATATCCAGGTCTTCAAAATAGCATTCGTGCATATAATTGCTATGCTTGGGTCTCATGTATTCTTCCTGAAACTGGAGCATCATAAGTGGATTGGGCATATCACAATATATCGCCGGATTATCCATTGGCTGCAAAACTTCATCCATATCAGCCAGTTTGGTTAGCATATTTGCTTTGATCGTCCAATCACGACTATCCAAAATATAACTGATAAGCCCTGTTTGATCAATTTCTTGAAATTTAAGAAGCTTGATCCGTAGCTCAGCCAAGAGGTCTCGCTCGTTGATAAAACCAGTTTTAGTTATAGCGCTGATAACGCCCAAAACATTATTAACCATGAGATAATAAGTGTATTTAGGATAAATTACTTCTTCAGGAAAAAATGTCCATTCCTTATCTACTAATTCTGGCATAAAAGAACAGATGAAATCAGAAGCTCCTGTCCAGAAAAAATAGCCTTGATTGTCTCTGTAATACAAATGATTGGGTGAACCATCATAATCCAGGTTAACCAGAATATTCTGTTGATGTGCTTCTAATACTAAGCCAAACTCACTAAATATACTTGTAATATTGCCTAACAGTAAATCAAGGTACTTACCAAACCATTCAAGTGCAGCAATTTTTGTTGATGTGGAATGCAATTCACCATATTCTTTAAGGAGGCGGTGCATTCGTGACGGATTATCTCCTATTCCATCTTGACATAATGAGGCGATCAAAGACACATTTTTATCCCCTTGATCTTTCATGAATGGATTTTGACGAATAATGGTATTAAAACCGGAAATTGGGGATCCATCATGAAGGATTTGAAAATAAGCCGGATCATCAATAGTTGAAAAATGAAGATGCGAGTCTTTTAGTTTATCTCCCCATTCCGTTTGTAAAAGCCTATGAAACCGATATCCTCTCTCAAGTTCAGCTTCAGCATTAACACGTTCTGAGTTTGTTATTTTTACGTGCAATGAAAATTTAAACATAAAAGGTTCGGTATCGCAATAAACTGTCCTTACAGAAGAAGTTGCTTGATATTTTTTCCCTATTTGGCCTAAAGAAATTAATTTACCTGTATCAATCAGGGCTTTTGTTTCCTCCTTTTCCATCAAATAATGAGCTTCCCAGGGGTGGATTGGTAATAATAGCCTTTCAGGGTAGTCTTTTAATGCATTCAAAACGTCTTCAGGCAATGTACCATACTGCATCAAGTTCGAACGAACCTGTTTTGCGATAGCAAAATATGAATCTGTACAATTAAGTATGGATGGGTCAGCCAAAAAATAACAGAGTTCAAATCCCTGCTGTGTTTCGGGAGAATAGGTTTTAAGCTGATCTGGTTGCCATCCCATTCTACCTTTTCCAAATGGATGCATTGCATGCCCCAAAACCAGCGATTGCTCACTATCTATAAACCGCTGTAAAGGCTCATTTATGTCCGTAAGCTCAAACTCCTCTCGTGCGGCAATAAGCTCTTTGATATTATCTACGCTATTGGATACCCTGCTTAAAAATTCATGGTATGGCAATGACACAACATGCTTCTCCTGCTTAGATAATTCAGTATGAATTAATAATAAAAATTCTTGCCAGGTGATGGGTTCTACAAAATCACTTTCATTATTCCTGCAGAATATGGGAAACAAAAACTCATGATGCCCGCTTTCCATATAACGCTTAATAGGGCAAAAAATCTCTTGTTTGGATTCTTCCAGAGATAATTTGATCCATTTATCAAATCCTGTGTTATCAAATAGGTCAGCTATTGCAGCATCATACTGCGGACGATGATAATATTTGGACCATACACCGGTCTCACGCATATATACATTGATTAATATTGAATATGCAAGCCGGTCGATTTCCTTGTTTTTATTTTTATATATATTGTTTTGCATAATGCTTTATTAGGTTTAGAATTCGTAAAATATCTTTTAGGGTTGAGGTAGGGTTCATCAACGTGAATTTCAAATATTGAACACCACGAAATTTTGTGCCTGCTACTAAGGCATCACCACTTCTAAATAAATCTTTTCTTATGTTGACATTTATTTCATCAATGCGATCCGCTGACACTTCACCATCTGGTATATATCTAAAAACCAGCGTTCCAAGGTTAGGCTCATGAATGAGTTCAAACAAGGGGTCTTTGTGTATATACGTTGCTACTTTTTTAGCCAGCAAAATGGGCTCATCAAAATATTCTCCCAGATGCTGAGGTCCCATAATTCGTAAAGTCAACCATACCTTTAAGGCGTCAAATCTTTTGGTAGTTTGTATGGACTTATTGACTTGATTGGGTATGCCTTCATCATTTTGTGTCTCAGGATTGAGATAATCTGCATGGTAGGTAAAATAATTAAAGTGCTGTTTATTTTTTATCAGAAAAGCACTGCAACTGACGGGTTGAAAGAAAGACTTATGATAATCGACCGTTACAGAATCAGCCAAATTAAGGCCATCAATGAGATGAGTATATTCATTAGATAAAAGTAGCCCACATCCGTAGGCAGCATCCGCGTGCATCCAAAGGCCATAATCATGAGCAATTTCCGCAACCGGATAAAGAGGGTCTATACTTCCAAAATCAGTTGTTCCGCATGTGGCTATGACCGCAATAGGTATGAATCCATCCTTTAGACTTGCTAATATTTTGGATTCCAATTGCCCCACATCCATTCTAAACTCGTGATCTACTGAAACAGGGATAACGGCATCCTGTCCTAGCCCAATAAGTGCTGCATTCTTTTGTATACTAAAGTGGCTGACTTCGGAAGTAAAAATCCGGAATTTTCGCGCTTCTACGGGTAATCCATTTTTAAAGACACTGTGACCTAAGCGTTTCCAACAATAATGATCTCTGGCAATCAATAATGCCTTCATATTGGATTGAGTGCCACCAGAAGTAAAAATACCGTCACTTTCCCTATCATAGCCTATACGGTCATTTGTCCACTCTATCACTTTCTTTTCAATAAATGTTCCTCCCAGGCTCTGGTCATAAGTGTCTACCGACGAATTGATGCTCGAAAGGATTACTTCAGCCAATAGACTAGGTGTCACAATAGGACAATTGAGATGCGCGGCATAGCTCGGCTGATGAAAATATACTGCATGATCCAAATACAATTTTTCCAATTCCTCCAACGTACTGTCGATGGTGGGCATGGGAATATTTAAATCCACGGTATCAAATTGTTCGGAGAGCTGCGCCGGACTTACACCTGAGCATGGCTTCTTATTTTTTTTAAGGCTTTGGTTTATTATACCTCTACCCTTTTCAATAATCTGGTTGTATAATGCCAGATTAACTTCCTGATCTGAAAAAAGATGAGCAAAAGATTTATCTAATTGCGTATTTTCTAATATTAAAATGTTGTTATCGCTGTCAATCATAACTAATTCAATTACGTATGGTAAAATTATGGATTAAGTCAGTCCTGAAAATATCCCAAACGGTAGAGAAAATATCCCAAAAAGAAATAGTTGTTTTAGTCCCGCTAAATAGTGTCTTTAAGAAGACAATATCTTTTGTATGAAAACGGTGTTTTTAGCTCGTGAAGCTTGTTTTTCGAGAGTTTAATGTATGAATAGCATCGAATTTATTGGGCGATTTTATTAAAAATTAAACAAAACTGCTGGTTCACTTTCAATTAATCCAAAGAGTAAGATGAATTTTTGAAAATTGACAAAATCCACTCTAATTTTGGTTTAAGGTGACTGTTTTATTTGAGACAGTATTTAAATGTAAAACAGCCTGATTTTTTGAAAATATACCTTACTAGACTTAGGTATTTTCACAGGGATATTTTTCTGTTATGGGTATCCGTGATTTATTTGAGTTTGATTTTGCCTTAATCTTTTTGTTCTTGTGGTTTGATGGCTCTTTTGACCGAAATCATCACAGTAGTACCTTTATTTTCTTGAGTTGATTCAATCCAAACCATCCCTTTATTTCTAAGAATTAAATCCCTACATATAAATAAGCCTATCCCGATCCCTTTTTCCTTATTGGTACCAAACCTTCTATTATCCTTTCCCATTTCAAAAATAGTAGGAAGCATTTTCTTTGGAATTCCTATACCATCATCTATAATACTAACATGCAAGTACTCCATCGCTTCCATAACCAGTACTTTTATCTGACCTTTATTGGGAGTAAAATGAATGGCATTAACAAGAAGGTTTTTTAGGATCATCTTAAGAGCTCTTTTATCAAAGAATACCTCTGGCAAATCCTTTTTTTCAAAAGTCAAAGTTTGTTCTTTGTTCGCAGCTTTCTCTTTTATTCCAGTAATAACTTTTTCTATTACCTCATTGAGATCCAAAACTTCTTGAGTTACTTCTTTGTCATTGGAGGAGACATCACTCCATTCTATTAATTCATCAAGAAGCATCAAAGAACGATCTATTCCCTGCTCAATGTGGCCCATGAAATTCTGGGCCTGTTCCATCTGAATCTCTCCAGTTTTGAACAAGTCAGCGACATTCTTCATGTTACCCAGAGGGCCTTTTAGGTCGTGACTGATAATTTTGATCAATGGTCCCGATTCCACGTGCGTAATATAATTACATCAAATAATCTTTCTGATAATTTAAGGTAAGTACTCGGTAAGTACTAAATAAAAAAGGTGGTTACTTTTCATAAATATATATATTTTGGCGCAAGAATAGTTTTTGGATAATGTACTGCATAGTCTGGAAATATACGGTTACCTCCAATCAATTAGCATTCGAGGAGGCTTATGGTATAAAAGGAATATGGTTTAAGTTTTTCGAACCATGTGAAAATTATTTGGGTCATGAACTCATGAGGAGCGAAGACAGAAAAACGTATCTCTTAACAGATAAGTGGATGTCAAAAGAAGATTTTGAAGATTTTGTAGCCAACAATCAGGCAAAGTATCAAGAACTTGAAATGAAAACAAGGGAACTCTATGATGAAGAGGTATCGCTCGGTACTTATCACGTAGTACAATAACGGGCCCTTGCAAATAGATTCAGTCAAACACAATGTCATCCCATACTTTAGAATCTGCATACCCCAGGTTGCCTTTTCGGACTATTACAGGAGATTGAATGTTATTGTAGTATAAATGACCTGTTCCAAGTCCGTGAAAGGTTTCACTAGTAAACCTTCCGGTAAATTGAGCAATGGCATTTAATCCAATATTGGACTCTAAGTAAGAGGTAATCCACCAACCTATGCCGTGCATTTCGGCAAGATCTATCCACTCTCTGATAGCGTTAAACCCTCCATGAAGAGAGGGTTTTAGCACCACAAATTGTGGCTTCAGTTCCTGAAGCAAGCTTAATCTATTTTCAAGGTTGAAAACATGAATGAGTTCCTCATCCAATGCGATAGGTATTTCACTTTTCTTACATATCAATTCCATCGCTTCTGGCTGCATAGGTAAAATGGGTTGCTCTATTGAGTGAATATTATATTTACTCAATGCTTTTAATTGTTCCAGAACTTTACTGGTTTGAAAAGCGCCATTGGCATCTAATCGGATGATTAACTCATCGGAAACATTACGAAGATCTCGGATGATTTCTAGTTCAGTCTCAAAATCAAGTGCTCCAACTTTTAATTTGATGCATTTAAACCCTTCAGATAATTTTTCCTTGATCTGCTTCTTCATAAAATCTACCTTACCCATCCAAACAAGTCCATTGATAGGAATAGAAATACTATTCAAGTCCTTTACGAATATATTTTTACGTCCACCATTGATAAGGTCTAATAGCCCCACTTCCAATCCAAATCTGATGCTGGGAAATTCTTTTGGGATTATTCTAGATACCAATTCAAATGCTTCTGTTTCCGATTTGGGCTGTTCCAGTTTCATAAGTTCTTTGCTTAGAACTTCTAACTTTCCAGGGATCTCCTCAGGATCTTCAGGACTCAGTCGATCTATGGGTGCAACTTCTCCTATACCTGATTCACCCAAATCATTTGAAATGCGAATAAACCATATTTTTCTTTTCTTCATTGATCCTCTACTGGTTTGGGCAGAAAATTTAAATTCAAGTATATAAGGTTTAAATTCAAGCTTTAACATGAACCTAAAATTAGCCGATTTTATCTATGAACTTCCTGAAGATCGAATAGCCAAGCATCCTTCTCAAAAAAGAGATGGCTCAAAACTGCTTTTTTATAATAAAGGAGCTATTTCTCATCATCAATTCAGCGAAATAGATGAACAGATTCCCGATCATGCTCTTATGGTATTCAATAACACCAAAGTAATTCCTGCTAGAATCATTATGCATAAGGAAACAGGAGCCAAGATTGAAATTTTTCTTATTGAGCCGATGGCTCCATCTAAAGTGCATGAAAAAGTAATGAATTCGCAAAAAGAGTGCATATGGAAGTGCATGATCGGGAATGCCAAGAAATGGGAAATCAACTCCTCTCTAAATTTAGAAAGTCCATCAATTGAAGCAATCAGGATTGGAGACGACCAAGTAAGATTTTGCTGGAATACGGGCAAAACCTTTTCTAATTTAATAGCAGAAATTGGTAAAATACCTTTACCTCCTTATATAAATCGTGAAGTAGATAAGGAGGATCAAATAAGATATCAAACCATCTATTCAAAAATAAAAGGAGCGGTTGCAGCTCCCACCGCCGGCCTCCATTTCACCGAAGATGTCTTGAAAAGACTAACAGGTAATGGTATTGACACTGACTATCTTACACTACATGTATCTGCTGGCACCTTTCAACCTATAAAGTCAGAAGTAATTGAAGATCACCTCATGCACTACGAACAGATTTGGGTTACAAAAACGAACGTAATGAATCTGCTAAATGCTGAAAAAACCATTGCAGTGGGGACTACATCTATGCGAACAATAGAGAGCTTATATTGGTATGGAGTGAAACTTTTGAATGGATCAGAAGACTTTTTCATAGATCAAAAAGATCCATACCTATTTAAGCAGGTACCTAAAAAAGATGCATTACAGGCGGTATTATCCACTATGGAGAAAAAAGAAATAAACGTCATTGGAGGACAAACACAAATTTTTATTTATCCGGGATATGATTTTAAAATATGTGATGGACTGGTCACAAACTATCACTTACCAGGCTCCACCTTGATTTTATTAGTTGCGGCATTTATTGGTGACGATTGGAGAAAAGTTTATAATGAGGCATTAAATAATGACTACAGGTTTTTAAGTTATGGCGATAGTTCATTGTTGCTAAAATAGAGTAGTTCAAATTTCGATCAAGACTTTTCCTTTCACCTTTCGGTTTTGAAGCTTCTTTAAGGCTTTAGATGTTTCTTCCAATGGAAAAATTTTATCTACCATTGGCACTAACTTCCCATTCTTTACCCATTTCATTAGTTGCATAATATTGTCTTTGTTCTCTTGAGGGAAATTCCTGAAAAAAGATCCCCAGAAAACACCTACAATAGCTGCCGATTTCAGAAGCGGAAGATTGGATGGAATGGCCGGTACTTTTCCTGAAGCAAACCCGATGACGAGGTACCTGCCTTTTGGTGCAATGCCCCTAAAAGCCTGCTCAGAAAAATCTCCTCCAATAGGGTCAAAGATTACATTTGCTCCATTACCTTTTGTAATCGACTTAATTTTTTCTTTCAAGTCTTCTAATTGATAGGTGTGAGCTTCATCTGCTCCTATCTTCACGCAATATTTAGCTTTATCTTCCGTGGAAGTCAATGCGACCACTTTAGCGCCTAGTATCTTACCGATTTGTATAGCAGCCGTGCCCACTCCTCCCGATGCTCCAAGAACAAATAAGGTTTCCCGCTTTTGAAGTTTAGCGCGGTCTATAAGTGCATGGATTACCGTTCCATGTGTCATCAAAATTGAAGCAGCATCTTTCAATGCAACCTCTTTAGGTAAGTGGTGAGTATTAAGCTCATAACCAAGCACTTCCTCTGCAAAACCTCCCCAAGTTGTACCGGAAACTACACGATCCCCAGGCTTAAATTGTGTGACCCCTTCTCCCACCTCCTTGATAATTCCAGCTACCTCTCCTCCCGGAGAGAATGGTAAATCGGGTTGGAATTGGTATTTGCCTTGTGTAATTAAAATATCCGGAAAATTGACTCCTGCATATTTCGCCTGGATTAAAACACGTCCATAACTAGGTTTTTCAATTGAGTGTTCTTCATAAATCAAATCATCAGGTCCAGTCAGAGACTTTGCAAGAACTGCTTTCATAGCGTATAGGGTATATCTTTAGTTATGATAGATGGTGGATTGAAAAACCATTTTTTTGCATTAAGTACTTAGTAAATATAAAAAATGGGGGGGGTAGCAAGCATGTGAGCACATTTGAATTTAGAAATCTGCTGGTTTGTAGTGCTTACTCTATCTGAATGATTCATTTTTAATTATTAATAGTTTGACAGAGCCATTTATTAAGAGCCTCATTCAACCACTTTTTATAAATATCGTGACTAGCATTTAAGGCGCCTCGACCACTTCAGCAATTTTTAAATAACCAGCTTGAAAGCGTAACATTCAAGCATCATACTTGCTAAACCTTGATTATCTGTTAAGTAGTCGACCATATCCCTCGTTGTTTTCTTTCTACTTCTTGAACTGAGTTTTTAAAGGTACCCTAAAGAAAATGGTCTGTTTTAGATATTTGCTAATTGAGTTTCTAACTGTATCAACCAAGGAGTACAGCCCGACTTCACTCACATTAAAATTCCTATGGCCTTCTTCTCATATTATATTGGTTGGTTTATCAAACTTTAAAGTTTATACTTACTATTCTATATTAAAATCTAACCCTATGAAGAGTGTTTTATTGATTATTACAATTGTACTATCTTTTTTTTGTTATTCCCAGCTACAAGAGAGATCATATGATGCCCCTCCACCTACCACATCAGCAGAAACTAGATGGGAAGGTTATCAAAGACGGCTGCAATTAGAAAAGAATTCACTGGTCAAAAACTTACCTTTTCGAAATGTAGGACCCACAGTAATGAGCGGACGCGTAGTGGACCTTGCTGTTGATCCAGATGACCCAATGCATTTTTATGTGGCTTATGCTTCTGGATCTCTGTGGGAAACTCAAAACAACGGAACTTCCTTTAAGCCTCTTTTTGATCATCAAATTGTGATGACTATAGGAGACATAGCAGTCGACTGGAGAAATGAGGTTATCTATGTTGGCTCGGGAGAAAATAACTCTAGTAGGTCTTCGTATTCCGGTTATGGATTATTTAAATCCACAGATAATGGAAAAACATGGGAACACTTAGGGTTGGAAGAAACACATCACACGGGAAGGATTATTTTACATCCTGATAATCCCGAAATTATTTGGGTTGCTACATTAGGCCATCTTTACTCAGAAAATCCAGAGCGTGGAATGTTTAAGTCCACAGATGGGGGCAAATCATGGAATAAGACACTTTATATCAATGAGCGTACCGGAATAATAGATGTTGTCATTCATCCTGAAAATCCTGATATACTTGTGGCCGCAGCTTGGGAAAAAGATCGAAAAGCCTGGAACTTTACAGAAGCAGGAACCGGAACAGCTATCTACAGATCAGAGGATGGAGGTAACACCTGGAGTGAGATTCCTGACGATTCCGGTTTTCCGGACACCAACGGTACAGGCAGGATCGGTCTTGCCTTCGCCCCTTCAGACCCTAACATTATGTACGCTATCTTGGACAATCAGGAAAGAAGAAAAAAAGAAGAAGACAAAGACATGGGAGTAGTTTCCAAAGATTTGCTCCGTACTATTGATGTTTCATCTTTTCTAGCCTTAGAAAATAAAGATATCAACGAGTTTTTAGACCATTACAACTTTCCAGATGAATACAACGCAGTGGACATCAAGAACGATATCAAAGACGGAAAAGTCCTACCATTAGATCTTGTTACTTACACTGAAGATGCAAACTCCTTACTATTTGATACACCGGTAAAAGGAGGAGAGATGTATCGATCAGATGATGCTGGAAAGACCTGGATAAAAACGCATGAAGGATATATCGAGAGTATGATCTATTCCTATGGTTATTATTTTGGTCAAGTCCGGGTAGATCCTACAGAGCCAAACACTGTTTACACCATGGGAGTGCCCATTGTCCGCTCTGAAGATGGAGGTAAGACTTTTAAAAGTATTAATGAAGCTAATGTTCATGTAGATCACCATGCACTTTGGATCAATCCTGAGAATCCGGAACATCTTATTTTAGGTAATGATGGTGGGGTTTATGTAAGTTTTGACTCAGGAGCAAACTGGACAAATTGCAATTCTCCGTCAGTAGGTCAATTTTACGCTATTGCAGCTGACTTGGATGAGCCTTATAATGTATATGGTGGTCTACAAGACAATGGTGTCTGGAAAGGACCAAGTACTTATGAGTATTCTCGAAGATGGTATCAAGAAGGAAGGTATGCATTTGAAAGATTATTAGGTGGTGACGGCATGCAGGTCGCTGTTGACACAAGAGACAACCAAACAGTATACACCGGCTATCAGTTTGGCAACTATTTTAGAATAAACGCCAAAACTAAAGATAGAAAGTACATCACCCCAAAACATCAACTAGGCGATGCGCCCTACCGATGGAATTGGGAAGCTCCGATATTGCTATCATCACACAATCAGGATATTGTCTATTTCGGGAGCAGTCGTTTTCATAGATCTATGAACAAAGGGGATGATTTTGAAACACTTTCTGGCGACTTGACCAATGGAGGTAAAAAAGGAGATGTTAGTTACGGAACCTTAACTACGATTTCCGAATCTTCTATTCAATTTGGATTGATCTATGTAGGTAGCGATGATGGGCTTATCCATTTATCTAAGGATGCAGGTATTTCATGGTCTAAAATCTCAAATACTCTCCCACAAGATTTTTGGGTGAGTACCGTTGTTGCATCCGCTCATAAAGAAGGAAGGGTTTATGCGTCATTAAATGGCTATCGGTGGGATAATTTTGAACCTATGATTTATCTAAGCGAGGACTTTGGGAAAAGTTGGAAAAGTATTGTATCAAATCTTCCTAAAGAACCCGTCAATGTAGTAAAAGAAGATCCTGAAAATGAGAATATCATCTATGTAGGGACCGATCACGGAGTGTACGTTTCGCTAGATCTGGGCAATACCTATCATGCTTTTGTGGAAGGATTACCAAACACCCCTGTCCATGACTTAATCGTTCATTCAAGAGAAAATGATTTGGTACTAGGAACACACGGAAGGGGAATTTACATAGGAGATATTTCTATAGTTCAGCAATTAACTGATGAGACACTGGCAAAAACACTTCACATTTTTCCAGTTGAAGAAATAACTTACAGTGAAAATTGGGGCAATAGAAGAAATGTCTGGACTGAATACAATGAACCCAAAATCACCATTGGCTTCTATTCAAGTAATCAAGGAGATGGAAAAATAGAAATTTTATTTAAGAATAAGGTAGTGGTTACTAAAGACTTAATCGCAGATAAAGGTCTTAATTTTTCAGAAATAGTATTAGAAACAGCAGAATCATTCAAGCGTCTTTTGGATGAAAATCAATCTGAGAAATATGAAAAAGCAGAAAACGGAAAGTATTATTTAGTCGCAGAAGATTATAAGATCAATTTAACATTAGGCTCCAATTCTGAAGAAATAGCTTTTAAAATCAAAGAATCTAAAGAAAGACCAGGAAGGAAAGAGTAACCTTTAAACGAATCACGAAATGAAAAAAATAATATTTTATCTATCAATTCTCCTTTCATCAATTGTATATAGCCAGGATCAATTAGAGATTGAATCTTTAAAGAATCAAATAACTGACTTAAGACACAGTTTTGATCAACTCAAAAAAAGTATTGACGATCTATTATGGTATGAAAGGGTTGGTGATGTAGCCTATGTGGATAAAGTCTATTTGACTGGTCCCCCTAAAGCTGACAGGGTCGAAAAAAATAAAACCCGTCAGGGATATGGCAATCCATTTCGTTTCCAAGCGTATATTTTCATACCAAGAGACCTTAACCCGACTAAAAAATATCCTTTACTAGTTCTTCCGCATGGAGGTGTACATAGTAACTTCAATACGTTTTATACCCATATTATCAGAGAGTTAATGACCCAGCAGTATGTGATAGTTGCTGCTGAATACAGAGGAAGCACAGGATATGGCAAGCGATTTTATGAGTCAATAGATTATGGTGGCTTGGAAGTGGAAGATGTTTACGCATCTAGAAATTATATGATTGAAAATTACGATATCATAGATGAAAAGCGGGTCGGGATCCTAGGATGGAGTCACGGAGGTCTAATTACCCTTCACAACATTTTCGAACATCCGGAATCATACAAAGTAGCCTATGCCGGAGTACCGGTTAGTGACCTAATTGCAAGAATGGGATACAAAACTCAGGCTTACAGGGAGCTATACTCGATTGACTACCATATAGGCAAAACTGCTTACGAAGACGTGGAACAATACAAAAAGAGATCGCCTGCATGGCAAGCACATAAACTTGAAACCCCACTGCTTATTCATACGAATACCAATGATGCTGATGTCAATGTTCTAGAGGTGGAACACTTGATAAAGTCTTTAAAGGCGGAAGATAAAAAATTTGAATACGAGGTATATGAAAGCATCCCCGGGGGCCATTCTTTTGATCGTATTGATTCAAAAGAGGCACAGCAAATACGTCTTAAGATCTATCAATTTTTAAGCAAACATCTGACACCGTCAAATCCATTCAATAATATAAAAGATCTAAGAAAAGCAGCTTATCGGTTTTGACCAAAGGTTAGCCAACCGTCTCCACCACCAAATTATGGTTAGTGTAAATGCAAATATCCGCGGCGATGGTGAGTCCCTCTCTTACCATTTCTTCTGCAGTCAATTGAGTAGCATGTTTCTTGAGCGCAAAAGCAGCCGATCGAGCATACTCACTACCAGAACCTATGGCTGAAATATCATGGTCAGGTTCTATCACATCTCCCGTACCAGAAATAACGAGTATTTCACTTTTATCAGCTACAATCATCATCGCTTCTAATCTTCTCAGATAACGATCTGTACGCCAATCTTTAGCTAATTCAACAGCAGCTCTTTTTAAATTACCAGAATAATTACTTAATTTTTCATCAAATCGATCAAGCAAGGTGAATGCGTCAGCCGTGGAACCGGCAAAACCAGTTAAGATTTTGCCGTCATTTAATTTTCTAATTTTCTTTACGTTCGACTTTGCTATAGTATTGCCCATAGTCGCTTGCCCATCTGCTCCAATAGCAACTTTATCATCATGTTTTACAGCAAGGACAGTAGTTGATCTTAGTTTTTTCATAAGGAAAGTCCTTCTTGAATAAAGAGGACTTAAAGTTCGGTTGCAATTAAATCAATATTCTTACAGGGTTTTCCAGTAGCGCCTTGAAGGTTACTAAAAACTGGGCTCCGGTCGCTCCGTCTACGGCCCTATGGTCACATGACATCGTTACTTTCATCACATGACCAGGCTTCATCTCTCCATCTTTAACAACGACAGTCTCCTTAATTCCACTTACGGCCATAATACACGCGTCCGGCGGATTAACAATGGCTGTAAACTCTTCTATTCCAAACATACCGAGATTAGAAATAGTAAATGTATTTCCAGAAAATTCCTCAGGTTGAAGTTTTTTGTTCTTGGCCTTCTGAGCTAAATCTTTTACCTCGGCTGAGATATGCGATAGTGTTTTATTATCAGCAAACCTCACTACAGGTACTATCAGACCTTCTGAAATAGCAACCGCTACACCAATATGAATATGATCGTGTTTTAGAATATGGTCTTCTTTCCAACTAACATTGATAGACGGATGCTTTCTTAAAGCCGCCGCCGCGGCCTTTATCACTATATCGTTGAAGGATATTTTTACAGGGGAAACCTCATTCATGGATTTACGAGCTGCAATTGCGTTATCCATGTTGATTTCCATAGTCAAATAAAAATGAGGTGCAGAGAATTTGCTCTCACTCAATCTTCTGGCAATAGCTTTCCTCATTTGGGAAAGTTCCACTTTTTCTGAGTGTTCCTCTCCCACAACTTTTGGTAATTGAACAGGAGCTGGCTGTTTCTCCTTGATTTTTTCCTCTGGTATTTCAGGTATGGTAGGAGGGGTATAGTTTTCTACATCTTTTTTTATAATTCTTCCTTCCGGCCCCGATCCATTCACTCTTGCAAGATCGATTCCTTTATCAGAGGCGATTTTTTTGGCAAGAGGAGAAGCTTTTATTCTCCCATTTTCTGAAACACTGGTTTCTATTGACAGTGTTGTTTGTTCTGGTGATGCTTCTTTTTGTTGTGACTCTTTAGACGCTTTCTTCTTTTCTTCTTTCTTCGTATCATTAACAGCCTCACCTGACTTCTCTTCATCCAATAATGCTTTGTAATCGGCGCCCTCTTCACCAATTATGGCGATAACCCCGTCTACAGGAACACCGTTTCCAGCTTCAACAGCTGTATAAAGCAAGGTTCCATCTTCATAAGCTTCTAATTCCATAGTAGCTTTATCTGTTTCTACCTCCGCCAAAATGTCTCCGGACTCAATGGTATCTCCAACTTTTTTCAGCCATGAAGCAATGATACCCTCTTCCATAGTGTCACTCATTTTGGGCATTCGAATGATGGAAGCATTAATATTACTGGTATCAACTACTTTATTTGCTTCTGTGCCCGATTCATTATCATCATCTGAAGATGTTTTTTCTTTTTTTGTATCGTTATCATTATGAGTTGACTTAGCCTCTTCTAGCAATGATTTATAATCTTCATCTTTTTCTCCAATTATCGCCAAAATACCATCAACTGGAACAGATTCCTTCTCTTTAACTCCGATATACAATAAAGTACCGTCTTGGTAAGACTCTAATTCCATCGTCGCCTTATCGGTTTCAACTTCTGCAAGTATATCGCCGGAGCTAACCTCTTCACCTTCTTTTTTTAACCATGAAGCTATAACACCTTCTTCCATGGTGTCACTCATTTTGGGCATTCGAATTACTTCCGCCATTAATCGTGTTTTTTAGATTAGACATTCAAAATTAACCCATCCCTCAAAATAAAAAATTAGCATTCTCAATTATATCCGATAAGTTGATTGATGTCTTAACATTAAGCAAACGTGAGTGAGGAATTCTTTTAGATGCTTTATCTAATTTAAAGAGTGCCATCAAAATTTATGAATTGTATCAGAGACTGCGTGTAAATTGCTGAGATGTTGGATAGGTATACCATAACACTTCAATCGCATGAATTAACTTTAGTTTTAGGAGTAGAGGTACCTGATATATATACACCTCAATATAACGCAGCTCCAACTAAACCACTCCCGATCATAACCAATTTATCAACTGAAAAATTGGATTTTCATAAATGGGGATTAATGAATATGTGGACGAATAATAAGACCATGAGCCCAAAATTTTTCAATCTTCCGGTAGACTCTGTAATCAATAAGGCAACATATAATAAAAAACTGCGAACTCATAGGTGCGTGATCCCAATGGATGGTTTTTATCTTTGGAAGAAAATGGCTAAAAAACAGTTGATACCGCATTACTTTTTTTTTCCTGATAGAAGGGTTTTTTGTGTTGTTGGATTGTGGGAAGAAAACGATGATGGGAACTGCTTTATCATGATCACAAAACAGGCAAATGAATATATTTCTGCTTTTCAAGAAGACATGCCGGTAATTATAGATATAGGCTCTACAAAAAAATGGCTGGAATCCGAAGACCTGCAAGATTTAGAAAAGCTGCTAACAAGAGAATCAAAAGAAGAGTTTTTATCACACACTGTGAGTCCTAGAATTCAAGACATAGACGCGAATGATATGTCCTTTATAAATCCGGCTCCTGCTTCTGACCAACACGGAAATTATACCTTGTTTTCCTAATGAAAAGACTTTGGCTACTAATTTTTATATGCTGTTCCTGTTACCTAAGTGAAGAATTACCCCCAGATCAAAATGTCTGGGAATATGACCTTCCTAAAAACCAGGGAATGAGTCAAAATCCCCTCATTGCCTTGGACGACCTAATTAAAATCGGTGATTTTGAGTTCATTGAAGGGTTAATAATCATTAAAAACGCTAGACTCATTTTTGAAAACTATTACCAAGGACTTTCTAGAAAATCTATCAATAACTTAGGTAATGCCGGATTATCCATCACTTTGGCCGCGGTCGGTGTCGCCTTAGATTTAAGATTAATCTCGCTTGATGACGCCATAGCTGACTACCTTCCAGAATACGAAGAGATTTTTGAGATAGACTCACTAAAAACAGGTATAACTATCGAAGATTTACTTATACATAAATCAGGCTTGGTATGGAATGAAGGTATAGGCACTCCATTTTCATCACAGGATGATGTTTTTCGGATGAAACAAGCAGAAGATTGGATTTTACATACGCTAAGTCAACCTTCTGAGGCTCCACCAGGTAGAAGATACAGTTTTAACTCCTCTCATGGGATCATTATGTCGAAAATTATAGAAAATGTCTCCAGACAAGATTTTTCATCCTTCTTGGAAGAGCAAATTTTTAATCCTCTGGATATCGAATTTTATGAAATTGAAACAGATCCTTCAGGAAATTATAATGGAGGAGATGGATATTCACTTTCACTGATTGACTGGACCAAGATTGCCTATCTCTACTATCAAAATGGTATTTGGGAAGATAGAAGGGTCTTAGATCTTAACTTCATAGAGGAGTCTTTTTCTGTAAAAAATGAAATACAAACTAATCCTACTTCAGGGTTTAACTATGAAAACATAGGTTATTGGTGGGGCCTATTTGGATCTCCCTCTCAGGATAGATTTGGAGTCCCTGCGAATAACTTTTTCTACATGTATTCCAGGGAAGGGAATAGTATCTTCATTAATCAAGAAGAAGGTATCATTATATCACTATTCTCAGAGAATTTCTTCGGATCTAGTATTCAATCCCTAAACTTGTTCGATGAAATTACCCGAACAATAGAAAATAGGAATGACTCAAGACAATGATCTTTTTCTTTTTGATCAAGTCAAAAAAGGCAACTTGTCTTCCTATGAAGTGATTTTTAAAAAGTATTATAAAGATTTGCATCGCTTTGCTTTCTCGTATATCAGAGAAGCAACGGTAGCTGAGGAAATGGTGCAAGAAGTTTTTCTTTATATCTGGGAAAAAAGAAAGAAAATTGAGATACAAACTACTTTAAAAACTTATCTCTTTTCTGCAACAAAAAACAAGTGTCTCAATTACATCAAACTTGAATTGCCCAAACAACAATCTATGACTGATATTAGTGAAGTGTTACTAGATGTGAGTGCAAGCCCAAAGGATGAAGGTGAAAACGAACAACTTAAAAGATATATTCAGAGAGCAATAGATGCATTACCTAAGAAATGTAGACAAATATTTATACTCAGCAGAAATGCTGGGATGACTTATGATGAAATAGCTGAAGAACTGGATTTATCCAAAAAAACAGTGGAAAACCAAATGGGTATTGCTCTAAGAAAGTTGAGAGATTCTCTTATAACAGTGTATGAACGGTATAAAGAAACTATGAGTTGAAAAAAAGTGAAAAAAATTGGGGGTTTAAGCCTAGGTTATTGACGTATATCAAAATGAATAACGACCTTGAAAAATATTATCACCTAAATCACAATCAAAAAAGCTTTAACGAGACAGATGGATTCATTGATTTCTTGTATCACAATTCCGCTTTAAGCTACCCAGAGGTAGATGAAAAAGCAGCATGGGACAAATTTTCACGGTGTTTGGTAAATAAAGAAGTTAATCGTAAAAAGCTATGGTTTAAGGTAGCCGCCGGTATAACTATTTTTCTATCTTTTGCTCTCGTTGTTTATCTCACTCAATTTCATACGCAGCAACTTCAAGTTATTTCTCAAAATGAAAAGATTGTCATTACTTTCCCTGATGGATCCACTGGAGTTTTAAATGAAAATTCTCAATTTCAATATCCTGAAAAATTTGGAGAAGAAAGAAAAGTCAATTTTTACGGAGAGGCTTATTTTGATGTAAAAAAAAGTGAAAAACCATTCGTAATTAATGCTAATGGAGTAGATATAAAAGTATTAGGTACTGCATTTAACTTACACACTACCGACCAAAAAGTGATTTTATTTGTAGAAAGAGGTCTAGTGGCATTTTCTAAAAATGGCAACGAAACGAAAGTAGCTGCTGGACAAGAAGCAATATATGATAAAATATCTAATAAGGTTGAAATCAAAGAAAAATTAACTCCAAACATAATGAGTTGGAGAAACGGAAAGTTTAAATTCAAGAATACTCCTCTAAATGAAGTTCTCAATGATCTTGAAAAATATTATAAAATAGATTTTAGATTATCTAATAATAATCTAAAAAACTGTAGAATATCTGCCTCTTTCAACAAAAAATCAGTATCAGAAATACTTGATTTATTAGAAGATATACTAGACGTGGACACCAAATTAAAAGACAAAACAGTTAAAATTTCAGGAAAAGGCTGTTAACAAGTACTGTTTTTAATCGTTACTTGGTGGTGTGTGTATACCGCAAAAAATCACTTACGTCTTAATTTTTCTTTTACTTAGAATATCTTATTCCTACTCTCAAAACTTGTTAACATTTAAGTTAGAGTTCTCTGGAAAATTACCTCTTATTGAAGTCCTTGATTCTTTAAGCCAAGAAATTAATTTAGCGTACAGTAGAGATAAACTTCCAACCACTAAGGTAGATGCCAACTTTGGACAATCCCTTGAATCATGGTTAGAAGAACTTCACAATAATAAGGTACTAGAATTCAGATTAGAAGAGGAACAGATTATAATTAGTCCGTTTATACCACGCTCCTATACTGTAAATGGGGTTTTAAGAGATTCAGAAACCGGGGAGCACATTATTGGCGCATCAATCCTAGTTATGGGAACTAACCTTGGCACTTTTACCAATGGATACGGATATTTCTCCATTACTTTATCCGAGGGAGAATATAAGGTAGAGTTTTCACATATTGGTTACTCTTCGTTAATAACCAATGTTGATCTGAGCAAAAACGTTCATCTAAAAGCTTCTATAACTCCTCAAGTTACAGTGCTAGATGAAATAGAGGTTAGTGCATTAGAGGGAAACATCCATATCATTGAAAATATCCCTTCAATCGATAAGATCTATATTAATGAAACAGCAGGTCAAATTCCTTATCTCTTGGGTGAGGTAGATGTCAATGCGAATGCGCTTTTGCAACCTGGAATTAAGGCTATTGGAGAAGACGCCAGTGGTATACATATAAGAGGAGGTGCTGTTGATCAAAACCTAATACTGCTTGATGAAGCAACGATATACAACCCTAATCACTTCTTTGGACTTGTTTCAGTATTCAATCCTGAAGCAGTGAATGATATTCGAATCATGAAGGGTTATATTCCACCTTCTTACGGTGGAAGAGCCTCTTCCGTCATTGAGGTAAGGCAAAAAGAAGGTAACAATGAACGATTGAGCTATTCTGGGGGAATAGGAGTTGTATCTGCACGCGCATTAATAGAGGGACCTATTAAAAAGGGTAAAAGTTCTTTTCTGGTGAGTGGTCGTCAGAGCTTGTTGAATCTTTCAATAAGTGATTTTGATCTTTCAATAAATGATCTTGTTGGAGACTTTGGAAATAGCTCTGTTAGAAGAAATACAATTAGGTTTCAGGATTGGAACGTGAAACTCAATGCCAAACCCAATACTTCAAACCAGTTCTTCATCTCAGCCTATTACGGAAAAGATAGAAATGCCGTAGGTCTTAATTCCATAAGGAGATGGGGCAATAGTGTATTCAATTTTAGATGGAATCATTTGTATAGCCCTCAGCTTTTCTCCAATATTTCAACTTTTGTTTCTGAATACAACGCTACTGTAGAAGATGATGATGAACCGGGCGCATTTAAAGGAACATCGAGAATTCGAGACTTTGGCCTTAAGGCCGATTTTTCTTATTCTTTTAAAAGATCAAATGAAATCAATTTTGGTTTCAATACTATATTTCATAGTTTATTACCAGGAAGAAGAGAGCCGCTAAATCCAGATGCAAATAGTACGAACATAATAGAGTTAGATAAAGAAGCCGGTTTAGAATCCGCCATTTATTTAGGTCATGATTTTACACTTGGCAACGTAAGTTTTAATTATGGAGCCCGATATAGCGCCTTGCATAATTTTGGGCCTGAAGATGTATTTATCTACCAGGATAATGATCCTACATCAGATGCGGCAGTTATCGATACTGTTTCTTTTTCGAGAGCCGAATTAGTCAATTCTTTTCGAACGTTAGAGCCGAGAATCGCTATGAACTGGATTATTAATAGTAAAACTTCTATAAAGGCATCATTCACCAGAAATGCCCAATATATACATTTGATATCCAACACCATTACACCTGCACCTACTGATATATGGAAACTCACCGATGATTATATCCCACCACTAAGGACAGATCAATATACGTTGGGATTATATAAAAACTTTAAAGACAATACATGGGAAGCCTCTTCCGAAATCTACTACAAAGATATATCTAATAACATCCTTTATAAGGATGGTGCGGATCTGATTTTTAATGAAAACATTGAAACTGAGTTGTTATTAACTGACGCTAGAGCTTACGGTTTAGAGTTTTACCTTAAAAAAAGGAAGGGTAGGCTAAAGGGCTGGATAAGCTATTCATTATCCAGAACTGAAAGTAAGATTGATGAAAACAATCAAGAACGATACATAGTAGAGAACTTTGATAAAACCCATGATTTTTCAGTCTCATGGAGTTTGAATTTATCAAAGCGCTTAAGCATCTCTTCAAATTTTATCTATAACACTGGAATTCCGGTGACGCTTCCTACAGATAAATATGTGTTTGAAAATAACCTAGTCCCGAATTTTGGAACTAGAAATAACGAAAGATTACCAGATTATCATCGATTGGATTTGTCACTAAGAATTAAAGGAAAAGCGTTTAAGAAGAACGGTGAAAGGCGAAAGAATAGAGACTTCTGGATTTTCACCATCTATAATGTCTATGCTAGAAGAAATGCCTACTCATATTTCTTTCGAGAATCTGATGTTGAGGGACTGGGCGAAATCGTTCGATATTCCATTTTTGGGATACCTATTCCATCTATAACTTACAATTTTAAGTTTTGAGAAAAGCGGTTTTCATCATATTTGTAACTCTAATCTATTCCTGCGAGGATGTGGTGATAGTAAGTCTTCCTAACGCTCAAAATCTTATCACGGTGGAGGGATGGGTTACCAACTTCGATGAAAACCAATATGTGAGACTTACTCGTTCCAATAATTTTGCGAGTAGTGAGCTTATAACCGGAATCACTGATGCAAGCGTTGCAGTTGAATCTATAACAGGGAAAACATATACCTATAAATACGATTCAAACGGTTTTTACAAATCAATGAACCCTTTTCGTGGAGAAACCGGAACAGATTATCGAATACGCATTGAGTTATCCAATAAAGATGCAATCATATCAAAATGGGAATACATGCAAGAAATAGTCCCTATAGATACCTTGTTTGTTGATTCATTTAGAGAAGATGACCCCGAGAATCCAAGGCAACAGTTAACCATGTTTTTTCCCAGAGTAAGCGCTGTTGATCCAGGGGGAAAGAGAAATTTTTATCGATGGAAATTTCTTCGTGATGGTTTAGTATATGATGAACCTGAAACGATAACTATACAGGACGATCGTTTTTTTGATGGCAATTTTATACCTAATAATTTTCGTTCTTTCGACTACGGCGAGGAGGAACAAATAATTGTTCAGTTTCAGTCCATCAATCAAGAAGCTTATGATTACTTGAATCTGCTTAAATCACAGATTACCTCATTGGGGACTTCATCAGGAACCACCCCTTCTTTCGTAGAAGGAAACTTGAGCTATATCAATTCAGAAGAAAATCAATTAGTATTAGGCTATTTTGGAACTGTAGCAGTGAGTGCAGATACTGCAATGGTTGAATAATAAGCTTTTAAAAAAGCAAACGGAGCGCCCTCACCTAAGCAACTCCGTTTTGATTCAACCAGCTATGGATAGTCTTTAATGTTTTTGACCTTTTTTCGTTGACTACAGTTCAATATTAGCTACAAAAACGTTCACTATATTTAATATTCGGCGATTCAGGTTTTTATGTAGACTAACCTATCCAATTACACGATTAACTTATTTTGAGAGAATTCTTCGATGATAATTTATCTGACCAAGATGATAATTTAAGTGTCCTTGTAAGTGAATAATAAAATAAAAAGTGGACATATGGAATCCAAAAACTTCCACTGGATAATTCTTTTCATAAAGTTCTTCAGTTGATGATTCGAAAAAGAATTTAATTACCTCTAAGGTCTTGTCAATCTCATCGTGTAGCTGATGAATTTTCATTTTCCCTTCAAATTCAAATGATCTATCTCTAATGTAGTCTGTACCAGCTAGGGTAGTTCCAATATAGTATTGTAAGTTTCCACAAATATGCATGACCAAATTCCCAGCAGAATTTTTTATGTTACCCTGTTTCATCCACAAAGAAGCTTCATCACTATAAGCATTTATTTCTTCCATTAGCTTATTCAAATCTCTTACAAAAAGCTTTTTAAGTTCTTTTGATACGTTATTCATCTTCTCCATTTAAATTTCTATCTAAAAAATGTTTTTAGGATTTGAGGAATCATTCTTGATAATCGCTTCCTAATGCTTTCATGATTTATACCTCAAAGTTTTGAATCGTACATTTTCTATCATTATGAATAATTATTCTTCAATATCCACTCTTCCCTTACCTTACCGGTACATGCAAATCCTCGCTGCATGTTGTCAAAACTCTGATTTTTCATATTTTCTCTGGCTCCTCTGAAACAAATTTATAAGTGGTTATCTACTACCAGCCTCATGCTTAGTATCAAACATCTGATCACTACTACTTTTAATTAATCCCTCACAGGTCATCTGTAAACTAATCATAGAGAATTTTTTTCGGGATACATAAAAAACTTGCTTAATCTACTGGATTTTAATTTTAACCCAAAAAATTCGAGTGTTATTTCATTGAGATGAGGTAACACGTGGAATAGGAGGTAATTGATTTCGAATGAGAGGACAACATCGTTCCCCAAATTTGAGGAATCAAAATCATTTCAGTATAAATATGAAACTACGGTAAATCAATTACTTGAATCAACCCGCTACTAATTGTGGTGAATCATCCGGGTTAGGCTTATCAAGCACTCAAGTGTAAGGTCCTAAAATCCGAGTTTAAAAATCAACCGGCTCTAAAACACATAGGCTACAGCTTTTATTTATTCTCCAAAGTTTATGCCAACTCCTTTTGCAGCATCGAAAAGATAGGTGCTAGCAACGTCTACCTGGTTGTATTCACCCGTTGCCTCAATAAGTGGTACTTCTTTATAGTCATTATTTTTATAAACGACCATATGACCAAAGTTTCCCTCTAATGCCATCTCAAATGCCTTAACTCCGAAAGCGGAGGATAGGATTCTATCAAAGGCAAGTGGAGTTCCACCTCTTTGCAGGTGGCCCAGTACCATTTCCCTAATGTCTGCCTTGCAGCCTGCTTGTTTCATCTGATGGCTTAGCTGGTAGGCCACTCCTCCAAGTCGTTTCATCTGGTAGCCAATCTCATCACTTTCTCTTTGCAATACTTCGCCGTCTTTAGGTTTCGCTCCTTCGGCAATAATGATATTGGCAAAACCTTTTCCTTCGTGATAGCGATGGTTAATACGTTCCACTACCTTATTGATATCGTAGGGAATCTCAGGGATCAAACATACCTCCACACCTCCGGCAATCGCAGTATGCAATGCGATCCACCCGGCATCCCGACCCATCACTTCTAAAATAAGTACCCGATGATGGCTCTCCGCTGTAGTCACCAACTTGTCCACCGCATTGGTTGCTACTTCCACAGCCGTTTGAAAGCCAAAAGTGAAATCTGTAGCTGAAAGATCATTATCGATAGTTTTAGGCACACCGATTACTGGCAAGCCTTTTTTGTACAACTTTTGTGAAATACGTTGACTTCCATCCCCTCCTATGCTGATCACTGCATCGATTCCGAGATTGTTGATCCTCGCAATTAATTCATCAGAGCGGTCTTTATTTTTCCAGCTGCCATCTGGTTGAATTTCAGGATAATTAAAAGGGTCGCCTTTTGTAGTAGTTTTGATGATGGTACCTCCTTTCACATGAATACCGGCAACGCGACTATAATCCAGCTCAATGATTTCCTGCGGATCGCGCATTATCCCGTGATAGGCTTCTATGCTGCCATAGACTTTCCAATCTTTTTCCTGCATGGATCGTTTCACAATGGCTCGGATCACGGCATTCAGTCCGGGACAGTCACCACCTCCTGTTAGTACTAGTAGCTTTTTCATAGATATCATAGGTTTAACTAAAACATCGAACATACTGACTAATTAATTAACAAGCAATTTCTGGGAGATATGATCAAAAAACTTTGGTTAAATGGAACAGCAACTAAAACATAAAAAGGTTTAAGTGTGGATCGCTGGTTTTAGTCTTTCAGTATTAACTTAAGTTTAGAAACGTCGGGCTTACTTTGAGTAGTTAAATGTAACATTTGAGAACTAATTTTCACTAAACAACCTTTTGAAACCCATTAATTAAACCGATGAAATTACACCCTTATTTAAATTATAACTATCCAAAAAAGTTAAATGGGACAACATTTGCGTAAAATTATCGCGTCATTTTTAGACTTGATATTTTGGTTTAAACTATAAAACTGGATGATGTTTGATAGCTTCTATCATTAAGCTATACAAAATGGCGGAATTTCAATTAGTGCTTAATGCCTGTCTCCGAGCATGGTCGAAAGGAAGGAGCCATAAAAACATGGTGCTCCCAATGGTTAGATAATGAGGGATGCTCGATAAGCAGTCTTTCGATGATGAATATTCCTTTCAGCATATCATGTATTTATTAATTTAAAGATCGAAGAGATAAAAAGAATCAGGAAAAATGCTATAGATATAGACATCGGCTCCAAAACTATTTTTGTCCGTGTAGAGTCGTAGCCTATGAATATTTTGAAATATTTACGGAAAGCTTTTAATGAAGCCAAGGATTATTTACTTTCCAAGGGAGTAATGAAGTAATGATGGCGATAGAAGCTACTGGGTGTATTGGGTAATTTTTATATGATATTTTTAGCACAGGCAGGCTTAGATGTATGTCTGGTGGATGGTCGTCAGACTAAATAAGTTCCTGGCAGAAAAACCGATGTGAAGGAGTTATGATGGGATTCTTGAATAATTATTCCATTATATGAAAAATACACACTTCGCGTATGGTCAATGATTATTACATTGTTTAGATTGCATTATTGAATAATTTGCTTCTATGCTGTTTAAGATTGGATCACAAGGATCAGAAGTTAAGAAAATACAAACTTTAGTTGGCGTAAAAGCAGATGGTATCTATGGAAGAAACACTGCGGCCGCGGTAGCAAGATGGCAGGAAGAGAACGGTTTGTCTGCTGATGGACTTGTTGGGACACGTACTTGGGAGGCAATGTTTCCTGCATCAACAGATGGTTCAGAAAGAAGCTTTAAGACTGACAATGGCCTTCATATAGAAAATTATTTTCTATCAAAAGGTGAGTATAAACCCGGCCCCACAGAGAAAGAGTTTTTGTTTATTCATCACACAGCAGGGTGGCACAACCCATATAAGGTTATAGATGGTTGGGAAAGAGACAAAAGAGGAGAAATTGCTACAGAATTTGTCATAGGAGGACAGTCAGTGAAGGGAAATAGCGACGAATATGATGGGTTGGTTCTTAAAGCTTTTCCAAGGGAGGGGTATGCTTGGCATCTTGGCAAAAATGGCTCACAATACATGCATACCCATTCGGTAGGCATTGAAGTATGTAATTTTGGATGGATAAATGAAGGGAAAACCTATGCGGGGACCAGAGTGGTGGTAGAGCAATTGGTACATTTGGCAGTGCCTTTCAGAGGATATGACACTTGGCATAGATACTCAGAAGAACAAATTGAAAGCCTGAGAAAGCTAATTTTATTTGTAGCTGAAAGAGACAATATAAATGTACATGAAGGATTGGTAAGTGAAATTAAAGCGAAAGGACACAAGGGATTTGAATATAATGAAGATGCGTTTTACGGGAGGATTAAGGGCTTATGGACACATACTAATACACGCAAAGACAAATATGATATGTTCCCTCAGGAGGAATTGTTGCAAATGCTCGTTGAGCTTTAAGTAATTCTGAATGCAACCAAGCATTTATTGCACTAAACCTATTGTTTTTCCGTGATTCTGAAAATCATCTGCTATTAGGCGTAGTCAATCGCATTTAAAAACTGAATCGTTTTTCCCTGATCTGAACGTTGTAAGCTAATCATTGGATTTTCTTTGACATCGGTATTTTGTAGGTGTTTCTTTTCGATCACTGTGAGCACCATTTTGCGGATAATACTAAGGTTTTTCCTCTACCATATTCCTTTTGTTTTCTACCTGCATCTTCTTTAAAGAGGACATTCGGCATCCAGTGAAGGTTATTTTCTATGCGCCAATGAGAACGAATATTTTCATTGAAGACCTGCGCTTTTCTTTTACTGTTGTGGTGGTTTTGCTGGTTTATTTCTCGGCTTTCTGGGCTAATATACGAATCAGGGTGGCTAAACACGGCCGCCCTGGATCGCCATCCAGAAAGGTGAGGTCCTCGATAACCGTATAGGTTCTTTGTTCCACTCGCCCATGATCCAGTTCCCGGGTTGGATGGGCATCGGTTCCAGGGGGTGAGGCTAAAAACCTTCTCTATTGGTGCTAAAAGACCTTTTTGATGGTTTTTTACCTGTAAGATATCATCAGCCTGTTTGGTGACTATTTTCTTAGATATGTCTTTTGACAACCCATCGCATCAATGGTGATGGTCCAACAACTTGGGAATAGCGGTGATCTCATTGCTTTTCTGCTTTGTGGCCCGGCTGTCCCAGGCATAGGCGTTGTGCACTTGCCATAAGCCGAAAATTCGGGTGTTATTTATTGAGATGGCACTTTTAGTTAGTCATTTTATGTTACATAGCCACCTCAGCGGCCCAATGTCTTGAAATTTGAGTTAAATTCTCTAAAAATAGGCATATTTTATAGATTTCTATTGTTGCAACCCTGCATCATTTCAAATTCAAAAACATATTTTATCTAGTCTAAAAGAGAATTTTCCGTCAATAATTAGTGTCTCTAAGAAAAACTATACCTTTTGAAAAATAACGATGTTTCTAGCTCATAGAGTGTGTTTTTTTGGATTTCGATGTACAAATAGGTCGTTAAATCTATTTTTGATATTTAATGAAAATGCAATAACACCACAGATTTACCTTCAATTCGTTCAAAACTCAGATGAATTTTTGAGAAATTGATTCCAAAGTATAAAATAGATTCAATTCATTCTTTTGCTAAAAAACTACACTGCAGATGCTAGGGGAGTGTTTTACGTCTTTTCTTAGAGACACTAGTTATTTGATTATCATACTTTTTTAAGATCAAAGGAGAGCTCATATTTTTATTCGGATTTCAGTAGATTAAAACACAAAAATTTAATTTCCCTAGCCGAAAAGCCTTATTAACGTGAATAAGAGTGCCGTCTGCCCAACAAGCATACCTGCAACCCATTTTAACTGACCGTAGATCTTGGTATCTATTTGCTTAATTTCTTTTCTTAATTCCACTTTGGTTTCCTGTATCTCTTTTTGTAGCTCTGCTTTGGTCTGCTCTGTTTTAATATCCAGATTTTTGATCTCTTTTTGCAGGTCTATTTTTGTTTCCTCAAGGTCTGCTTTGAGGGCATATTCCAGCGTTTTTAGGTCTTGCTTTGGAGAAAGGTCCGAAGAAGCGTATTCCTGTAATATCTCGGAAAGTTCTTCCGCTACCTGCTGAGAGAGTCCTTGCTTTTGAAGTCGTTTTGCGACTTTAAGTGTGTCCATAATATAAAAATACATTATTTCCTGCTCTTTCTGGGGTTGCCGAAAGAACAGCAAATGTTTAGGGTAATTTGAGTGTTAAGATGAATTAACATCGACCCTAAATCAGCCTATCCCTTCTCCTTGTAATCAATCAAAATTTAACAGCTATAGAAGCTACAATTCTTCGTGTAAACTGAGGGACAAACGTATCAAAAATAGATCGTTGGAATGTTTCCACATCGTTTAGGTTTTGGGCATTTATTTGAAACTTTGCATTCTTATACTCATAGGCAACCATTGCATCAATTCTTGTAAATGAATCGATCACACTTTCTTCAGTATTAAGTCTGTCTCCAAACATATCACTTTGATAAAATGCTCCGGCCCCTAGCGATAGACCTGGAACACCATTAGTAAGCGTGTATTGTGTCCACAAACTGAGTTTGGTTTTTGGGTTATTCGGTAATTCAAGACCTGCATAGTCAACAGGTTCAGAATCGCCACTCTGAACAACCTCGCTTATCACTTCAGTTTCAAAATAAGAGAATGCTGTAAATACTTGCCAGTTACTTAATAGCTTACCATTAATTTCCACTTCAACTCCACTACTTGAATGTTCTCCTGTTTGGTTCGCTTGGTAATTAGCTGGATCTGAGACGCCTCCATTCGGGTCAATTATTTCGAATTGCAAGACATTTTTTCTATTCAAGTCAAAATAAGAGACCGTAATACCCAAACGATCTTTGAGTAGTGACTGTCTAACGCCAAATTCGATTTGATCTCCAATCAATGGTTCCGGATCATCAAGCCCTCTTCCTGGCTGCGGGGCAATAGAGCTAAAGGATTCAGCGTAACTACCATACAGTGAGGTACCGTCAATTACTTCATAGGTAAATCCCACTCTGGGTGTGAACTTTGATTCCTCGGTATCTTCGTCGTCCTCTGGCTCCTCAGCTTCTCCTTTGTACTTAGTTCCTGTAGTGAATTGACTGAACCTTCCCCCTAACAAGATATTTAATTTTCCGTCAACTAAAGAGATAAGATCTTGAATATTAAAGCCTAAACGTGTGGTGAACGGGAGAATATCATCATCTAAGACAGGCGTAGAACTTAAAGCTGTATTTTGCCATTCTGGGGAATCTAATGTTGTGCCACCTGGTATTGGAAATATAAAGTTAAAAGCAACAGGACGTGTGAAACGAGAAATGTCTACAGCCGCCATTACCTTATGCTCAATAGGTCCTGTATTCAGAATACCGGAAATATCCAGAAAATTAGAAAATGTATTTGTTCTACTCAGCTCTTTATAATCTCCAAAGCTGTATGCTACACTATCATTAGAAGAATTATAAATGGGATAGACATCATGAATGAGGCGTGTTTGGTTAGAATATGCTATAACATTTCTTACTTGCCAGTCTCCAAACTCATGTTGGAAGGTAGCAGAAATGAAATTGTTGTCGCCCTCTGACATACCCTCCGGATAACCATAAAAATTTGAGTTGTCAAGTTGTTCTGCCTGCTCAAGTGACAATCCAACTGGAAACCCCCAGTCAATGGTTACTTCATTGTTCATAAAAAGGCCTTCCAGATTCAAAAATGTTTGATCAGTAATGTTCCAGGTCAGGCTTGGGGCAATCATAAATTGCTCATTGGTTACCTCGTCTCTAAAACTCTCTGAGGTTTCGTATACAGTATTAAGTCTGTAATTCAATTTCTTACTTAGTTTTCCTCCTATATCGATCGAAGGTCGATACAGACCATATTCTCCTACTTTCAACTCAAATAATCTGTGATTGTATCCCTTAGGTTTTTTTGTTACATAATTGATGATTCCACCAGGCTCAACATCTCCGTAAAGAATTGAGGCCGGTCCTTTCAATACTTGCACTTCCTCAACATAGTCAGAATAAGGAGCCCTTAGCATCACTCCATTTACTCGATAATTTTCCAATCCACCGGATAATCCAATATCAAACCCTCTTACATTGATGTTATCACTTAGGCCATATGAGCCAAATTTCGACACTCCACTTACATTCCGTAGTGCATCTTCCAATGATATAGCTTGTTGTTGATTTAGCAATTCACGAGAAATTATGTTCACAGAAAGTGGCGTCTGTTCAAGAGGCGCATTAAGTCGTGTTGCATAGATCGTTTTCCTTTGCTGACCATATACCGCAACTTCATCCAAGTGATAAGTTGCCTCTGCCAACGTCACATTGATTTGTGCTGTCTGACTGGGAGCAACTATTACTGTTATTAGTTGTTCTTGAAAACCCACCTTTTTCACAGCAAGTGTATATTGACCCGGCTTCACACTGACCAGTTCAAAAGTACCATCTGCATTAGAGTTCGTGCCATAGGCCGTTTGTGTTAAGAATACGTGTACAGCTTCTTCAGGCTCTCCTGAATCGTTGACCACCTTTCCATAAATTAATCCGGTTTGTGCAAGCGAAGTATTGGTAGCTAATGCCAACACCAATAATAATTGTGTTTTTAATTGCTTCATTTAATTGATCTGTTATGAATATTTATGATAGTTAAAAGTTTGATTAATGAATAAGAGGCTACCTGCTATCAGCGTGAATAAGTAGATAAGAAGTGCCATAGAATCAAAGAAGAAAGAGCTTGATACTCTTCTATTCTCAAACTTAAAAACAGGCAAGTTTCTAACTTCGGCAGAGGTAAAAGAATGATTTGTAAATAGCTTTTGAAATACATACCATCTGTATTCCTGAGCATATTCCCTAGCCTGTCTCAGAAAACTTCGGTAATATCTGGTGGAAGTTCCAGCAAGATCTGCCAAAGACTCTTGCAGGATCATAGCTGGAGAGAAAACCCCAAACTGTCTAAGCCATTTATTTCTAGAATCAATTTGCTGTTCATACGCCTCAGATACCGGTTGGTGTTTGATCTGGGCAATGTATTGCTTAGCCAGGTAATTTATATTCCACCCTGTAGCATTAGACATCTCTCGGGTTGCCGGATCATCAGAAACCCATTCTGGATGTATTTCAAATAGCCCTTTCAATTCTTCTTCCAGATTGTTTTCCACCTGGTTATACACGGCCTGGTGGTGATTGATAATTTCCAGCCTTGAAAGAACCGGGTTTACCACCTCTCCTATCTGGTTGATAGCAGAAGGAACCACAAACACAAAAAGCACCCAGGTGTTAGTAAGCAGAATCAAGTTTTTCCCTGAAGAATACCCAAGCAGATTAACTAAAAAACTAAGTGAAAACCAAAATGCGGTATAAAGTATCAACATCAAGATCAGTTGAGCAAACACCTCTATATTCTTAAATAGTGATACTTGGAGAATACTCAATGATGCCGTCGTATAAAGGAAAATACATGAAACAATCATCAATAACCGGATAGTAAGCCTCCTCAATACCCAATGGAATAAGGTAATAGGTTGTGAAGCAACGAGTAATAGTCTTCCCGTTTCTTTTTCCTCAGATAAAACATTAAAGGAAATTAGGATGATAATTAAGGGCAGAATATATACCCATATAAAAGATAGATCAAGCTGACCAAAAAGTTGTTTAAGAGGACTGATTAACTCCTTAGTAGTCATTGTATAAGACTCATTAAAGTAAAGAACGATTTTTTTGTAGTTACTGTAGATGTCACCCTGGCCATTCGCAATTATGGATAATGGTTCAAATGTCAACCATGTGATTCGATGATTATTATAGGTCAGCCTTACCCCATTTGTTGGCAAGGTGTAGCTGTCTTCATAACTAGCTAAGCCTTGATTCAGGGAATCGATTTGATCAATCAATTGCTTATCCGCATGCTTTACAATTTCCCGTTGCTTGAATATTTCTTCTTTTTTAGAAATCTGATAATGATACGTATTAAATGCCGCTAAAAAAGTTAAGGCAAACAACAATAGCATAAGTCCAGTAAAGGCTTTGTTTCTTACCAATTGTAATAGCTCTAATCGTATAAGTTTTCTAGTGACACGCCTCATCTTATGCGATTTTAATTGTGCGGTTAACCAATAGCATAGAGAAAAAACTGAAAAAAGCCCAGCAAATACTAATCAAATAGTCTACCGTAAGATTTGAAAGCAGATCCTTGCTTGACTGCCACTGATACTGAAACTCTGGTGTGGATGACCATAGTACTGCGTCTGCTTTATAATAATCAATACCCTTAGCATTTTCAGCAATATTCATGTTTAGTGCGGTATTCAATTCTACTCTGTATCTCTCAGCCTGGTCCTCAAAGTGCCATAAAAATCCATAGTCGGTCCGAGCTAGGGTCATGGAGACAAACCTTGTCGGAAGCAATGGAAAAAATATCCCACATATGCGATATATATTTCGCTGCTTTTGGTACTGTTCTTGAAGTAAATTGAAATGTTTGGTGTATACCTCTGACTCATATTTTTCACCCTCAGCCAGAAGTAGCCCACTGTATTCTACCGGCAATTCCTCAATAGTAGGAACGCCATATTCCTCTAACACTTCTTTTTGAAACTTCACAGCTGCGTCATTCCAAAAATTATGGCCATTCAGTCCTTTTATTTGATCCTCGGTAATGTTATCTATAAAAGTTTGTAATGTAGGAAATGGATAAAGTGTGCTACTAAGGTCAGTAGATACTTTTGGGACTATTAATGTCACAAGTATCCAGATGGCTAACAGGATACTTAAAGAAGAGCTTGAGGTCTTGACTTTGCCTGAAATCAAAACAATCAGGCTAATGAAAGCCATGAAATAAAGCAGGTAAATAACTACTAAGCCGATCCATTCTGTCCAGTGTACGGCTACCTCTTTTTCTATGAAGCCGCTACAAATAAATGCTGCTATGATGAAGGATATGATTAGCGAGAGCGTATGCGTAAAAAGAGCAAGCCATTTACCTATCGATAATTGTTGAAGAGTTACTCCTTGGACTAAAAGCAGTCGTATAGTCTGCTTTTCCTTTTCTTCAGTAAAGACGTTGTAACCCAGAAAAATCAGCAGTAAAGGAAATATATAAACCAAGACAAAGTTGGGTGTCAACTCTCCGAATCGAACCATGCCGGATCGGTCTTTAGATTCATTAATGGTACTTTGATTTCGCTTATGGGCACCTAAGTGCACTACCCGACCGGTATAAGGCTGAATACCCTTATCAAAAATGGCCAACGGATGGATCGGTTTGATTACATATGTGCCGTCATGTGCAGCATCATGAGGATCTTTTTCGGCTTGAGTTTCCCAATGAATACGAGCTTGACGCACATTTTCATAGTACTGCTCATAGGTCAATTGATAGTCTTGATAGCTTAAAATTATGGATGAAATGGAGAGCATTAGGACGCTGGCAAAAAGCATACTCGCTCTGCCATTTCGCAGAAACCGCCTTAGTTCGTGTTGCAGAATTCGAATGATCATAGAACATCTTTTATATGGTTGAGATAGCTCTTTTCTAGCTCTAAAAGTGACATCTCTTTTGAAGAAAATTTTTTTAAAAGCCTTCCTTTTTTCATAATCCCAATATGAATTCCCCTTTCCTGTGCTCTAAACAGATCGTGTGTTGTCAACAGGACAGCCATTTCTTCTCTACTAGGAGTTTTCAATAAATCAGAAAACTCATTGCTCGCTTAGATTCAGACTTTTTAAAGTGTAAAATTTTCGGTATTTCTTTGATAGGTCTATTGCTTCAAGCATCAAATTTTAGGTTATTGGTTGAATTATCTTTAGTAGAAGCAAAAAACTCTTCTTTAATTAGATGCAATAATGTTGCATTTAATTCTAAAATACAATCATGTTGCACATTGCGGCATTAAAAAGCAGGTGTTAGCAACGTCTATAGAGACACTAGCTAGTAGGTCATCTCTCCAAGTCGTTTCATCTGGTAGCCAATCTCATCACTTTCTCCTTGCAATACTTCGCCGTCTTTAGGTTTCGCTCCTTCGTCAATAATGATTTGGCAAAACCTATTCCTTGGCACTAATTATTTGTAACGCTTGAAAGATTATAAGAATCCTTTGAAAAACCCGCTTTTTGGCCCAACTCTTCGTTACTCAAAATTTCAAAAGCCTCATTTACAATCGGTAAACTACGTTTTTGAAATTCCGAAAGCCTCGATTTCAACCAAAAATCCAGTTTTGCAAAGGATTCTATAATCCTCACTTAAAAAAAGTTTTTTGGACCAAGCACTTAATAAATATGAAAAATGGGGTTTAGCATGCATGTGAGCACATGTTGGATTCAGAAATTTGCTGATTTGTAGTGTTTGCTTTATTAGAATGATCTATTTTGTTTTTGCAACATGTCAGAGCTATTTATTAAGGGCCTATTTCAAAAAAGTTTTTCGTTTATTGAAAAATACTCTTTATCTGATATCGAGATAAAGTTAATTTCTATTAAACTTCAAAATATTTAAAATTGGAATTAGATATGGATTACTTTATGAAACTCTCACTAATTTTTACTCTGTTAGCAACATACTTATTAGGATACTCACAGGATCTGGATAAACGAATAATGGTTCTTTCCGGAGGAGGTGCACGCGGTGCATGGGGAGGATCATTAGCTATGAAATTATGCAGAAGTTATGATTATGATGTTTCCATTGGCACAAGTACAGGAAGCTTAATTGCGCCATTTATTTTAAGTGAAGACAGCTTAAGCCTAGAAAAAGCATACACCAATGTGACTCAAAAGCAAATTTTTAGTGTAAACCCTTTTAAAACGAAAGGAAAAAATAAGGGTCAAATCAGGTACTTTAGGTTGGGTCTTAGAATTGTGTTTGGAAATGAAACCGCAGGAAAATCCAAGAATCTTCGAAAACTCATTCGAAAAGAAATTGATACGGCCAAATACAAGTCGATGATAGCAAAAGGTGAATTCATCGCTACAGTGGTCGAGTTTGAAAGTGGTCGAGTTCATTATCAATCATCTAATGATTATATAGATAATCGAGAACAGATGCTTGATTGGATCTGGGCTTCAGCTAATCAACCTATATTCATGTCATTATACAAGACAGTGGATACTCAAGGGGATAGACAATATTGGATTGATGGCGGCATACGAGAAAACGTTGCGGTTGTTAAAGCATTAGAAAAAGCAGTGGAGAAGATAGATAAATGGGAAGATCCAAATACTAGAAAGTTGGCTTCAGAAAATGGAAAGAAAGATATCATTGAAATTGATGTAATTGTGAATAATAGTGAAGATGCCATTCTAACTCCTTTCAAACCCCGCATTTTGCCTTCTCTGTTTCGAACAATAGATATTTTCAGCTATGATACACGATCAAACGATGTGACTATCCCCGGAGGAATTTTAAATGAACCAATTGTAAGATCTGAAATGAACAAAATGAACCAATCAATAAGTAAAGGTGATGATGAACCTATTGACATTATTAAAATGAATTTTTACTACATGAATCGCAAAGAGTTCGACGAAGGCGTCAATGGATTTGACACGTTCCCAACCTCTCTCTTGTTCGATCCCGATCGAATGAAAGAAATGTGGAGATTAGGGAAATTAGAAAAAAGTGTAGTTAAACATGATCCATTGGAAATTTCTATCGATTTGGCTAGAGCAATTATCGACGCTCAATCAGAAGTCAGCGAGAAGTTGGGAAATTATTAGATTGAGTCCTTAATACTTTCAGCGGAGAATGACCAGCAAGAATTGCTATTGCCATTAACACTGCTATATATTATCTAAGCTTATTGTGAAATTAAGAAACTTAAACCTAAAGCTTTCTCTAGAAACGGGTTTTTATTTATGAAACGTGTAATAAAAACAGCTAGGCTTTAATTAATCTAAACCAATAGCTATGGTTTGCAGCTGAACAAGCAGGTTGGGCATTAATCGGAGTGTCGCATTGGTAAACGGGCTTTGATATATATCATTTAATTTTTAATAGCACACATGGAGTTCTCATAAACTTATTTATGCGTGGTTTGGGTATGCATTCGCCCTTTGAACCTTTATGTCCATCTCATGATAATTCGTCTAATCTCCAATCTACTGAAAAATGAGTGATTAAAAACTTTAAATAAACAGCGATTTTTCTAAGGTTAACCAAAAAAAATTGTTAACTTAAAATTTCATAATTATTCAACCTATGCGTTTATTATTAATTTATCCTATTTCGATATTATCTCTTTTTTTCTGCAGCGTTATTCTCGCTCAAACACTAACTGAAGAGCAACTAGCACAGTTAGAGTTTCGCCATGTAGGACCTGTAGGAAATAGAATTATTTCCGTCACCGGGGTACCCGATGACCGGATGACTTATTATGTTGGAGCTGCTTCTGGAGGCATTTGGAAAACATCAGATGGCGGCTTACAGTGGCAACCTGTATTTGATAAGACAGGAGTACACTCCATCGGTGCATTAGCTTTGGCTCCGAGCGAACCTGAAATTGTGTATGCAGGTACTGGTGAATCATTTATCAGATCTAATGTTTCCATCGGCAATGGTGTATGGCGTTCAACAGATGGTGGAACCAATTGGAAGCATCTGGGACTTGAAAACACAGGGCGTATCAGTCGCATTGTTGTACACCCTACAGATCCTGAAATTGCTTATGTTGCGGCTTTAGGTCATGGTTACACTCCTCAAAAGGAACGTGGTATTTACAAGACAACCGATGGTGGAAAAACATGGAATCAGGTACTTCATACAGATGACAACACCGGAGCTTCCGACCTGGTTATGGATCCATTTAATCCACGTATTCTATTTGCTGGCATGTGGTCGCTAGAACTTCGCCCTTGGACAAGAAAAAGTGGAGGTCCTGGTGGTGGCATTTATCGTTCCCTAGATGGAGGAGATACCTGGGAAAAATTAGAAAAAGATGGCCTACCGGAAGGGGAAGTAGGTAAGATTGCATTAACAATGACCGCAGCTCAGCAGGGTCGACTTTACGCATTGATAGAGACCGGTGATGGCATTCCTTTAGATGGAAAACCTACTAATACAGGCGAATTATGGCGATCTGAAGACCGTGGTGAGACCTTTAAATTGATCAACTCTGATCGTGACCTTACCGGACGTGGGGCCTATTATACACGATGCAAAGCCTCACCTGACAACCCCAATGAAATTTACTTTTTCTCTGCTAGCTATGCAACAAGTATTGACGGAGGAAAAACAACCACCGTTGCTGCGAGAGGTACTGCCCCTAACTGGGATCATCATGAAATGTGGGTAGATCCTACCAACGGAGACCGGCAGATTGTTGTGGGAGATGGAGGACTGTCCATTAGTCAAAACCGGGGGAAATCCTGGCATCGGGTACAGCTACCTATAGCGCAACTATATCATGTGACCACCGATACGGAAGTACCCTACAATGTATTAACAAACAGACAAGATGGCCCGTCAATGAAAGGTCCTAGCAGAAGCCGAATGGGAGGTTTTTTCGGATCATTTATTCCATCTGGCCTTTGGCACGATGTAGGTGGAGGTGAAAGTGGATTTGCTACGGCTGATCCTTCAGATCCGGATATCGTGTGGTCCAGTGCGTCAGGATTTGGCGCACTTGGTGGAGTCGTGGTAAGATATAATGAGGAAACAGGTCAATTCAGACAAGTGGAAGTATGGCCTGAATTGACAGCAGGAGCTCCGGCCGCTGATGTGAAGTATCGATTTCAATGGACTTTTCCCTTGCTCATTTCACCACATAACAACAATACCGTGTATGTTACTAGCCAATATGTGCACCGCACTACTAATGGCGGCCAATCCTGGGAAATAATTAGTCCTGACCTTAGTTTGAATGATGTGACAAAACAACAATTTTCAGGAGGATTGACCGGAGATAACATCGGAGTAGAGTATGCCAATGTTATTTATGCTTTTGAAGAATCGCCTCTAAAGGAAGGGTTGTTATGGGCAGGCACTAACGATGGTTTAGTACACGTAAGCCAGGATAATGGGGCAAACTGGAGTAATGTAACTTCAAAAATTCCAGAAATGCCAATCTACGGAGCTGTGCGTAACATTGAAGCCTCTAAATATTCAGAGGGAACTGCTTACCTCACGGTTGATGCACACGAAATGGGTGATTTTAAACCCTATGTGTACATGACTACCGATTACGGAAAATCATGGGAAAAAATCACTGAAGGTATAGAAGATAGTCCTTTGAGCTACTGCCGTATGATTAAAGAAGATCCTTTAAACGAGAGCCTATTATATTTAGGTACAGAGAATGCTTTGTATTTTTCTTTGGATAACGGCAGTAGTTGGCAATCACTGATGACAAACCTTCCTCCAAGTCCTATGTATTGGATGGATATTCCGGAACACTTTAACGACCTGGTAGTGGGCACGTACGGACGAGGAATTTGGATCTTGGATGATCTGACACCTTTGCAACAAATGACAAGCGAAGTTACTGAAGCATCGTTACACTTATTTGATCCAAAAGATGCCTATCGACTTCACCCTGTATCCAGGATCATGCAGTTTTTCAAAGAGCCTTCTTTTGGTGATGACCCACCGGCAGGCACTTCTCTTCATTATTGGCAGTCAGAAGAAATGGAAGACAGTGTATCCTTGATGATAGCGAATGAAGCAGGTGAAACAATACGGACCATCAAACATAAAGGCGAACTAGGCATTAACCGGGTATGGTGGGATTTTAAAGAAGACCCAACGACAGAGGTTGTGATGAGAACAAAACCTCGTTATGCTTCTTGGTATGAACTGGATGACAATCGAACACGCAAATCACTAGTTGATCCTCTGACATTGATGGCGACTCCGGGTACGTATACCGTCACTCTTAATGCCGGAGATGTTAATCAAAGTCAAAGTTTTACCTTAATCAAAGATCCTAATTCAGAAGGAACATTAAGTGATATTAAAGAACAGAAGGTGGTTCTAGACAAGATTAGATCAGATTTCGAGGAAATAGCTCTTGCAGTCAACGAGGCTGAGAAACTACGAAGGCAACTACGAGATATGATGCCAATGGTCTCTGGCGATGTGCTGGAAAAAGTAGAATTACTTGATAGCGTAGCAACAGCAGTAGAAAATCAAATGATTCAGTTGAAGCATTCAGGTAAAGGACAAGATGCGATCCGACTACCAGGTATGTTAATGGAAAAACTAAGCTATTTAGCGGCTACCATTGCGGTAGCTGACTTTAAGCCAGCAGATCAGTATGTGGAAGTATATGATAAGCTGCACGCTGAATGGCTAGACGTGAAAAAAGCTTGGGATCAAGTGAAAAGTCAGGAAGTGATATCTATGCAAACAACCATGAAAGAAAATAAAATTGACCCATTGATTATAGGAGGAGAGTAAGCTACAGGTCGTTACTTTTTCGTTAAGTCAACTGTAATAAAACCGTCTTTTTAACTCATTTCAAAATGAATTGAAAAGACGGTTTTATTTTATATAACCTGTCCTAACCCACATTATTCACCACAAATAGTGGCGAGTTGAATTTAAGTAATTGATTTACCGTAGTTGAACATTTATAGTGAATGATTTTTAATTCCTCAAATTTTGGGGAACGATGTTGTCTTCTTATTCGAAATCAATTGCCTCCTATTCAACGTGTTACCTCATCTCACTGAATAACTCCTGAATTTTTCGGGCTAAGTTGTTTCTAGACACATTTCTTTTGAGTTTCAATTAGGCACTGTTTACAGTATTTTCAGAACTTGCCCCTTAATGCTAAGACTATTAAGTGAATCTAAAACAAGTTTTATAGTTTATTTTACTCACTATATTCAGTAATAAAAGCATAAGAACTTGTAAAATCAGAACTCCTGACCTGACCCCCAAAATGACGCAATAGATGAAGATCGTTCGTAAATTCTCTTTGTCGCAATACTGTATCATTTCAAATTCAAAACCATCTTTTATCGTTCAAAAAAAGATTTTCTGTCGATCATTATGGTGTGTTTGCTACAGAAAAATTTACTTTGAATCAGGAGTTCTGAAAATAAAGATCGCCCTACAGCCAAACGCTGATAGAATCTTAAGCCTTTTTTATTTTAAAATCTAATGTTATGTAAGTATATGCCAGAAAGGATAACACACTTACTGGAGTGAGACAGTTCAGCGAAGAAAGGTTTCATATAGTCTTGATTTTATTTCTTTTCATCGAACGAAAAAAATACGATAGTTAGATTTTGCTAGTTTCATGAGCAGAAACTAGAATAGGTATTTTTAAGGATGTTATGTTTAATTATTTCTCAGCTTCTTTATTTTTTTGACTTAAGGTTTTTAATACAAACATGATTAAAGTTTGCAAATACTTAATCAATGAGAATAAATTGACTTGAATGCTCCTTAAAAGAAGTATTGCGTAAACATAATTTAAAAATGAAAAATCTATTTTATCGATGTTATTAGGAGTATCTGATGAAGAACCATATGTGTTACTTGATATACCAGGAGTAAGCTTCCCATGAAAACTATTTATTTATACATTGGATCATTCTCTTGCAGTTTCTTAGTAATATTATTTTACTACTATTTAATATATAAAACAATTGAAATAGGTGATGCATTCCAAGGAGCTTCTATTTCTGTATTAATATTACCTGTGATTTTGAGATGGCAAAATCGTCACAGAATAAAGTCATAACATTGACAACATTGTAAAGACATAATACTAGGTAAAATGAATGCGCTGGCTCCTTTAGTAGAAGGCAAAATGAAAGTCTTTAGACTAAGAAGGGTAAGCGTAATCATTTTTATCAAGTCTTCAGTTGTATTACTGCTTTTGCATTTCTTCCATAGATTTTTGAGACTTACTCATTTGATCACTCAACAGAATTCAAATGGAAAATGGTCTAGTTATATCGCATTTCTACTCTATTTTAATTGTTGTACTCGGTTGATCAACGCTTGCGTATCTATGGGAGCATTAAGTACCTTCAAGATTCTTTCATCCCGGTTGTATACATCTTTATAGTAAAAAGGCCTACCGGTTTTCCTTTCAGTCACATGAGTAAAGTACAAGATCATGATCCTTATTGTTTCTTTTGGATAAAGCCTTTTGGTTTTTCCACTCTCAATCAATTCATTGAGAGCTGATTCGTCATATTTCGGATCGTTCAAAAGTACTCGGGTCCATTCCAAAGGCTGATCGAGTCTTACACATCCGGAACTAAATGTTCGCTCATTTCGAGCAAAAAGATATCTTGAATTGGTATCGTGGAGGTATACACTGAAATCATTAGGAAAAATAAACTTTACGAGTCCGAGGGCATTTTTTGGCCCAGGTTCCTGCCTAACAACGTACGGGAAGCTTGTTGAATTGAGGTCCACTCCGTCGATGGAAGCCTGTGAACCATCAAAATTCAGAAGCTTCATGTTACTTTTAGCCAGGTAGTTTCTGTCTTTCCTCAACTTAGGTAAGATACTTCGGTTCAGAATACTCCTGGGTACTGTCCAGGTTGGATTAATTTCAGCATAGCTCAGTACTGACTGAAAAATAGGAGTTTTAGTATAGGTTTTTCCAACCATGATCTTAGAAGAAAAAAGTATACTGTCCCTTTGCATTAGATAGGCATTGAAATCTGCGATGTTCACAACCAGAAGTTTTTCATCTAAATCGCTGATCAACCACCTGGCGCGCTCCATATTAGCTTTCACCTTGTTGATTTTGTAATCAATAGAATAATTCAACGCGTCCATTGTACCCTTGCCAATTATCCCGTCAGATTCAAGTCCATGAAGCTCTTGAAAATCCATAACCAATGCCATGGTAGAGGAGTCATATATTGGATTACCGGCATTGTTTGGCAACCCATTAAGTCGATTTTTTATTGCTACCACTACCTGATTTGAATCACCAAGCTCAATTTTGTTTATCCCTTCAAAGTCGATTGAATCCCATGCATTAGTAGTTTTTGCATCATAAAGATCGATCATCGTATTTCTCATGCCTTGGTAAAATTCACTGCGAGATCTAATCGCATGAAAGAGCTGATCAAAAGCTCCTTGAGATAAATAACGATAGATGGTGTCCACTTCCCCGGGATTCGATTTTAGAAAATCGTAATTCCAATTAGGGTCGAGTTTTACAGGGTCAGATTTACCTTTTGCCAGATGCAAGGAGAAGAGAAGTAATGAATTAGTAGTGATCAAATCAAAAGCAGCGAAAAGTTTATGGTCAGTAGTATCTGAAGAGTTGATTTGCTGAAATAAATGCTGTATTTGCGCATAATTATAGTCCTCTCGGATCAAACCATCTAAATGAATTTCTTTTAAACTTTTTAAATAGGTGTGATAAGCCTCTTTTTCATGCCAATAGGGGAGGTAGTTATTTCTCTCATAAAGCTCTCTGATGAAACTGGAAATGATAACAGGTACTCCTTCAATGTCTATTACGGCTATGGAGTCAAACGACTCGATTACCTGTCTGAGTTCTTTCTCAAAAGATGCACTGTCCAGCTCATATAGATATGAAATACTAGATGCATTTTCATTTTCTGAAATTTGCACGCAAGAGAGGTAGTGCGTCAACAAAAAAATGCCTATTATTCTCAAGGAATTCAATGATGGATTGCTCATCTATCTAAGATAAAACGAGTGAGTAGAAATAGAAAATTGAAAGCGTTAACTGGCTTTTATAATTTTCGATCCTTTGAAATACTCAGGATCTGGATAATAAATAAAAAGGAGTGCCCCTTCTTTGATTAGGTCAATGGTTTCTTTATAATCATCTTCGGGTATTGAAGGGCATCCAAAGCTTCTCCCTAGTCTTCCATATTTTTTGATAAATGATTGAGAGGCATATTTTGCCGAGTGAATAACGATGGCTCGTTGACGTGCATTGTCATTGATTCCTTCTTCTAACCCATCCAATCTTAAGGATAATCCATGCTTTCCA
>JBCCLN010000005.1:0-49254 GCA_039026865.1 Bacteroidota bacterium
AAACGAACGCTATGAAAGAATTAACATCAGAGGAAGTTACTCAATTGGATCGAATAGAACAGGTTCAAAATCGGATGGTAGATATTAAGGTCAAGCTGGCTCTTGAAGGGATAGATGATATGAACACGATCAGATCTGACCAAGAGTACAGAACACTTGAGAACGAGTATAATGAGTTACTGGCACTGTTGCCATCATAAGTATCATAAAACTGAGATATGAAATCGAAATCCTTCATATTATATGAGCATGGAATGGAACTTGAAATTTCATGGCCAGAGGGATGGGGCAATACGTGTAGAGCGAATCTATCTTCTATGCTAGGAGAAGTACTCAACGTCAACACTATTAGTATTGAGATTAAAGGTATTTTAAATGGCTTGCATCATCGCGAAATGGTAAACAAGTATGACGTTACCTACGAAGATGTGGAAGACTATGTAAAATCTTCTACCGGTTCAATACATTTTCAGTCTGCCGGTACAAGAAAAAGAGCCGCTAAGTCATTAATGAAAATGGGTGCTGAAAATCTTGTCTTTGTTAACAGTTATAGGGACTTGATTTTATATCAAGCCCATCATTATAATCATGGCAAGTTTCCTTCTGTTAGTGATACTTGCCCAATTTAAGAGTAACACAAAACGAGCCTATTAATTATGAAAGCTAAAGATATTAACGAGCTTAATTTGGAACTACATTCAATTCAGAATTCATTGCGTAAATGCCAAATTATTATTGATCAAAATAAAGAGATGAGTGAGTTTACGGAATTTAAAGAATTGTCTCAAAAGATTGATATTGAGATTAACGAACTGGTTTATGATAAAACCGATTGGAAAATCTCTGATGAGAGTCAAGAATCCGGTTACGAAGGAAGTCCTATACTATCAGTGAAAAAACGAAAATCTTCTGAGGGGGTGAATTCTGAAAAACTATCATAAAACGAACAATAGAATATATGCTTAAGAAGTCAGATGTATTGTATAAATGTCGAGTAGATGAATACGAGGGTAGTATTGAACTTGAAGAATGGCATGTTACAAATGTTGATAAGCGTGGCATATTTCTAACCGAAAAAATAGATAGGATCACCTGGGGAAAAAGATCTAGATCACATGGAGATTACGGTTGGCTTCCTTCAATTGATAAATTGTATCGTGATAGATTGAACCTGGCTGAGGACTATAAGAAAAAAAATTATCATAAATCGGAAGCTGCTGCACGTAGATCTGTTTTACCTGAACTTAAGAAGAAGGCTAATAAATTGAATTCTATGGTTCGGAGGCTTGAGAAAAAATTGAAAGTATCATGAACAAATTACTCTCTTTGGATGAACTCTCTAAATGTTATGAGGCCATAGATATGCCTCACATGGCCAAGATTCTGAGAGTAGTAAAGAGTCAACCAGATTATTCGCTAGTATTCCAAAATGAATTGTTCAGGAATCATAAACATAAATTCGATATAAAATCTGGAAGATCATTAACTCCAATTATTAAGGGAAATGATCCATTCTATATAAATACAATCAATCAATTGATTGAATGGATGAATAAGTTAAACTGTCAAATTTATCGGCCAATTAACGAGCTTATATCAGTAAGTGAATTACAACAATTTATTCGAGTTTGGAATAAGCGAGTAAACATTGCTAACGAGCAAGGATTAACATTGACTGAGTTAAATGACAGGGAAGGCATACATCCTATTAACTTATATTGTCACATAAAACTAACTCATCTGGCTAGGCATCGTGATAGAAGAATCTCTAGTCATAAGCGTTACAATAGAAAGTACCATTTAGAGGATGAAAGAACATTCAATGCGTATATTCAGGAACGATATGAAGCACATCTAAGTAATAAAAAGAGAATGAATAGGGTTTTAGCGGAACGTAGATTTAAAGCTAAATCTGATCGGAAACTTTCAAAAGCTGAAAAATATTATGGGAAAAAGGTGCCTCTATTTAAAGATGAGTTACTACAAAAGAATAAAGATATAATTCTTTACTCAAGTGGAATATCTAGCGTAAAGAGAATTGTATTCTGAATCTTCTTAAAGGATAATTAATGTCGCAACTAAAAGATAATACCCCAGGAAATAGGATAGGGAAATATAATATTCATGGTCAAGCAATTGAGATGGAGTTATCAGATTTTAATCGGGCTTTTAGTGAGGACACGAACCATCAAAGACTAACATTTGGAAGACCTGGCACATTCAAAGTGCTTTACTCACCATCAACTGATCATGAATCCATGTGCTACTATCCCAAATTAAAAAAAGGGGAAATTATGGAAACGACTATGATCAAAGATTTACAATTGATTTATCCGGGTAAGGTAACAGCCTTACAAAAATTGAAATTCAAACTGAAATGCTGGTTTGATGATAATCTAGGATGGAATTCGTTCTAACCAATACTATCTTAGTACTGTAAATAAGTTATATGTTAAAAGTCTGCAAAAACAATAGGTGGCCCCTGGATCCACCAGGAGAATTTCATAATAAATGCTGTCATTTTAAAAGGATGTAGCGCTGAGGCCTGGCGAGATCCGGAAAAGGACCAGAAAAATTTGTCTGCAAAATTAAACCCCCGGGCCGGCCGAGCTCCTTTCCGGAAACACATTAATGCAGACAAACTACATGTAAATTCAATTATGTACGAATACCCCTACTTAGACGTAGAATCCGATTTACTTGAAAATGAAATTTGGAAGGCGTTGCCTGATTATGTAGGATATTACGAAGTTTCAAACCAAGGTAGAGTAAGGTCGATGGATAGGATAATACCGCATCCCAGGTTAAAGGAACAATTTGTAAAGGGAAAAATCTTGAAACAAAAGGTAAATATCAATTTCAATACAGTCAATAAAGAGAAGATGGTAGATCTACAAGTCGCCCTCTCAAAAGAGGGAAGAACGAGCTTCAGGAATGTAAGACGTTTAGTTTACCTGACCTTTATTGATAGCAGCTTAAATTACAGCCAGGATAAAAAAATCATCATCAATAAGGACTGCGATGGATTTAATAATCGGATAGACAATATAAAAGCTGTAAATCTCTCAATGAAGTCTATTAGGGCACTTGAACGAAATAGGGTTCCTAAAAGTCACCTTAGCACTGCTGATAGAAGCTCCTGACCCATACACGGAGGATTATCGAGAAGAAAGGCGATAAATCAACTTGATAAAGATGGAAATATAATTAACACTTTCGAAAGTGTAAGCGAAGCGTCGCGGAAGACAGGGTTTGGTGAAAAAGAAATCATTGGTACTGCCAAAGGCAGATACAAACAATGGAAAGGTTATTTATGGGAATATGCCTAATCCCTGGGTAAAGCATTAAGTTGACATTTATAAATAAGAAATTTCGCTCCTACGTCTGAATAGACAGACAAAGGATTAGTTCGATTGAATTCATCTTTAATGTCTTCTTCAGAAAGCTTTTTCCTCTGATCATCATCAGAGTCATATATAAGATTACTGGCCAATGCGATTTGACACGCGACATACAATTGCTCGGTATCTGAATAAACCCCGTCGATATCGTTTATTCCTGATAAATCAAATTCACAAAGCACATATATATTCACTGGAGTATCGTTAAAATCTGCGACAGTTACCGGTATGGAAATTAAGTCTAATTTTTATTAGATGAAAGCATTGATTTCAAATATCAAATGACTAATAATCAGCCCAATACTTTTCCATCTTTTTCTTTTCTAAAATAGGATTAAAGAAGTGATATCAAATCGCACAATACTGCGACCCCATTTAGGGGGCTTAATTCAACTTATATAATTATTTGTTAAAGGACTATAGGACTTGACAATGTCGCAGAAAATTGCGATCTTGCCAGGCATGGAGTCATTAAAAATAAGCGCATTTGCAGATGGTTATACGGGAGGAAAGGAAGGAACTGGCATATGGCAAAAGATCATCAATGAAATAAGACCACACGATATATTCATTAGTGGTTGCCTTGGTAATTGTGCCATAGCCAGACATAAGCTACCTGCAAAAAGAAACTATGGGATTGATATCGACCCTAGTGTTATCGATGCATGGAATGAAATGAAATGGGAATGGATTACTTTAATCCATGGAGATGTGATTGCTGCAGTATCGCAATTACTTGCGATGGAGGATCTGAAAGAAAAACGTATTTGTCTGTTCCTCGATCCGACTTATCGCATGAGCTCCATTAAGAGTGATCGGCCGCCCTATAAATTTACCATGGAAGATGAATGGCATCATAAATTTCTCTCAGAGGTACAAAAGTGGTCGTTACATCCGAACTTGGATATATTAATTACACATTATCCTGATCCTCTCTACAAAAGAAAATTAAAAGAGTGGAGAAGAATCCCTTACCTCACAAAGACAAGACGGGGACCAGTGGAAGAATGGTTATTTATGAATTACGAGCATGAAAGCGGAGAGCTCCATGATTATCGTTGGATTGGTGATAATAAAGATGAACGATATAACCTCAAAAATAGAACCGCCAAAAATTTAATCAAAAAATTGAATCGTATGGAGGTACGAAAAAAACAGGCAATTATTTATTACATGAAAGAATGGCTGAAAAATGAGGTGCAATCCACTGCCTGAAAAATGAGGTGCAATCCACTGCCTGAAAAATAGAGCCAAAAAAATGGCGTAAAAACCGGAAAATTTTCTGATTTTTGATTCAACAAAAAAGGAGCTATGCGACTAGCTCCCTTTTTAAGTTCGAAAATGCAGCCTGCTAAAACTGCGTAACTAACACACGCATTGTTAGTACCTGCACACTCGGACAATCTTCGAACCATGATAGAGCCCTACGGGGCTCTTCCCATTTGAATTCAAATATCTTAATCGTGTTCGATAAAAGCAAGCTTTCTGAATCGACATAAATAGATAATGAGTTTCTTTCCAAAAAGCATCTAAAACAATTCTTTGAGTTACAACATGTGAATTTTCAGTAGTTATCTTTTAAGAACTATCTTTAGTTCTAAATACTCCTGAATTTCGAAAAAGTCTTTCTTTTTTAATTCAGCATTAAAAAAAAGTTAACCAGGTAGATTCATGTGTGGTAGATACGGTCAAATAGAGGATAGCATAGAAAATTTCGCACGAGAACGAAATTATTCCTATGAAAAAGAAAGGTTAAAAATCTATACGAATTACAACTTAAGTCCTGGGAATCGAACAAGCATCGTGCTTAACGATGAAGGATCAAGCAAGGTGACTGACTCTGGAATATTTCAATTTAAGTATTCACCACATAGTTATAAGGGACAAATCAATATTCGTATTGAGGGAAAGGAGAAAAATGAGGAAAAATCAAAAGCCGCTGATAAAAACATCTATGATACATTAAATAAAGATAATGATCCTGCTTATGCCGGACCCTATATGATTGATCAGGTTGGCTCCTTTCAAAAAGCTTTCCGGGAGCACCGATGTATAATACCCATGGATTATTTCTATGAAGGACCTGAAGGTGTTGCCTATAAAAAGCCGTTTTTGATAAAACGTAAAGATGATAAACCTTTTGCCGTAGCCGGGCTTTATCGACAATTCTACAATGATCATCATTACTATGCGGGCATTTTAACTACGGTAGCTCCCCCGTTACTTCAAAAGGTAGGACATCATAGATCCCCTCTCCTACTCCATAAAGAAAAAGAACAGCTTTGGCTTAATAACGTACTGCCCACCCAAGAATTAATAAAAGACATGGTGGATCAAGTCGATACCTCTGAATTTAAAGCTTATCCTGTAGATGCAAAAATGCGACCGCCTAATCGAAAAGATAAGCCCAATAATAGCGTAGAATTGACTTATCCCATTGGAGATGCCATAGAAGAATGATTACGATACATGAAGTCTTAAAGCTGAATAGAATCAATATCCACGGAAAACAACTCTACAGAAAAGGCGAAGACAAGCCTTACATTGAATACTGTAGAAAGGATTATAGCTCTAAAAAACATATTACTAAACCTTATGAGCTTCCTTTTTATCCTAAAGAACTTTACCTACACCCCTACTATCCTCACCTGGATATTGAAGCCATAGAGATACAATACGATGGCTTATTTATGAAAAGACATCAAATTGTACAAGCCACTTTAATTAAAGGGGAACGATGGTTTATAATTAAACCTAAAAGGTTTGCGTTGACCGAACAGGACGTTTATGAATACCCCGAATACTTTAAGCCTCTATATACAAAGAGGTAATAAAGAAACACTACTCATGGTATCGTACCATTGCTTGAGTAATGCGTAATTGCTGAGTTCTGGAACGCAATAAACCGTTAGATATACTGGATGAATTCATAGAAGGAGGACCATAAGGTTCATAACCTTCTTTAATCTTTTCATTCACCTTAGACTGAAAAGAAGTAATCCCATCTTGACCTCTGGCAAAAGATTGGAAAATAGACCGATCAACAAATTCAGATACCACAATATATTCTTTTATTCTTCTCATATGTCTGCAAAATTAAGCTCGAGGTCCCGGAGATCCGGAGTCCGGAAGTGAATTTATGCTGTCATTTATGGACCAAAAGGCCGGCCGGCCAGCTGGACCAGGTACTAAAAATGCTGTCAAATTAAAAATCATTTCGCCAACGGTATACTTGATCGTAGTGCTCAACGTCAATCGAGCCCTTCATTTGGTTAAATAAGTCAGCACGTTTCTCTTTTAAATCATCGATCTTACTGTGAGTCATAATAAACCGGTAAATCAAATCATCCTTCTCTTCCAATGACTTTTCTAAAGTGTCGATTTTCTCGTTGCGTGCAACCAGGGTATTATTAAGATCTTGAATCTCCTCAAGTTGAGAAAGAAATTTTCGACAAGCACTAATCACTAATTTTGAATTGGTTTTCTCTTCAATATGAACTTTCAAGTCTTTCAGAATAGATAAAGCATCTCCTTTGATGCGACAATATACTTGTTCTTCCTTAACCGGTTTCTGAGTGGTTTTATTCTTAGTACGTGGCATAATAATAAATAAGTTATATGTTAAAAGTCTGCAAAAACAATACGTAGCCCCTGGATCCACCAGGAGAATTTCATAATAAATGCTGTCATTTTAAAAGGATGTAGCGCTGAGGCCCGGCGAGATCCGGAAAAGGACCAGAAAAAAAAGTCTGCAATTTCCTGGGCATCCATGCTCCTCTCGACATGGATTAAAGCCCAAGAATCATCACCTAACTTAACCATTATTATGAAGAAAATAGAGGATAGTATCATAGAGAAAAAAATTATGCGCTTCGCTTGCCCTGATCTTAATAGCCAAAAAAGAGAAAGCGGGTTAGGGGCGTAGCCAGGGAGATTAAGGTTCAGTCCAGTTAGAAGAGTGGGTATAAAAAAGTGAGCAACGCTCACGATTTTAAGGGCGTAAGCCGACTTGACAGGTTCTTAATCGGGGCCATCTTTATGGCGATCAGGGCAAAAGAAAAAACAAAATGGAAACTACCCTGGCAAAAATAAACCCGATAGCAGTGGAAATCACGGCAAGGGTGGCAGGTGTATAGTCCGTAATTGTAACGTATAGCGGGAACTGCAGAGGATCGAGGCACCATTTTTCTTTCCTAAAATTTAAGCAAGTGCTTCTAAATCATCCGCTAATTCTTTGATAGTAGTGATGTACTTATTGGCACCATTACGTGTAATTTTCTCATGTTGAATATGCTGAATGAGTAAGCCCATTTGAACGTCAATCTGACCGCAAACTCTCTGGATCTTATCCAAGTTGCGTTTTAGTAGAAGTTGATCGCCTCCTGTGTTGTATACTGGTTGGTCCTCCATTTTAACTTTAATTTTTGAGGTAATCTAGTTCGTTATCCTGAATCCAATCTTCCAATGCTTTGATATAGGCATTGGCTACCTCTTTGATGCGTGTTGAAGTTTTAATACCATTAATTTCAAAGTCCCTTTTAGCTAATAACTTAGCTTCGTCAACATTATCTTGATAAAGACTTTCACAGTAAACAACAGGAGATTCAATAGCGCGTGTTAAGTATAAGTTTCGAGCATAAACGCCAGGTATTCCGGTGTAATTGCTAAAATATTCTAATACATTACTCGGATAATCGGTAGGATAGGCTTCTACACCAAGTATTTCTTGGTGTGACAAGCGAAGCTTGTCAGCCATGGCTATAGAGGCCGATAAATCAGGTGTAACAAGTAATCGTAAAAACTCTATTCTAGCATCTTGTTTGCGTAATTCATTAGAAAGAAAACCACCGGGAACAAAAAACATGGAGTAATTGGAAAATGAAGGTTCCCAGTAACGTTTTTGAAGTCGGTCACTGTATTCATCCGCATTGTAATGGATAATAAGGGTAATATGAGGTTTGAAATCGTTGATGCGTCTGGAACGGCCGACAAAGTCCATATACTTATAGACGTATTTGAAAGATTCCCATTTACTTTGGGACCGTAATAAATAGTTCGCAACCTCTGGCGATAAATCTTTGCTAGCTTTCAAGCTCTTGATATCCGTTTCAAAATCTTCGGCATACCATTCATCAAATGATTTACCAACGGCACTCTCTCCCCTATCCCGGCTAACAAATACTGTTGCACCTCTTGATTCAAGTTCTTCTTTTAGGATTTCGTAAGTTGCCCAAGTCAATTGCGATTCATAAAATTCGATGTCCTCTTCTTCTCCGAGAGCTTCACCTTGAATTTTAATGTATTTTCTTTCTTGGAGGGCTTCTTTCCAAGATCCTGCAAAGTGACCTGGGTCAATAGCAATGCGTAACTCGGTGAAATTAATGGGCAATTCCCTTTCAAATTCAGGAAGCTTACCTTCATAATATATAGGTCCGGTACCTTTACGATTGTAAAACTCAACCATTTCGTAATAGTCAAATTCGTGAAAGTATTGTAGAAAGGTTGGAATTTCTGACCATCTAAGCAAGAACTCATCCCTACCGGCAGAGCTTGACGCTCTCATATGTATGCCTTGATCGTCTGTAAAAACTTGTTTTAAAAGAGTGGAGTCCTTGATTAGTAGTTGCATGTTTTCCTGGACTCGTGCTCGATAATCAACTTGTGCATCAAGTCGATAAGAAGCAAAAAAGAATAATAGAATTGTTAAATACTTCATTTTAAAGGGAGTTTACATTTAATATAGTCTTGTAGTCTGCATGTATAGCCAAGTGTCTTGAACCATTCTTATCTTCCAGTTCTATCCAAAAAGCTTCACTTTTGTCAATAGTGAAGTTGCGGAAAACAAACACGTGAGAAGCGTTTGATTTGGAGCTTATTATCCCCTCATAAGTGGAATATTCATAGATAAGAGGAACGTCTTTTTGTCGATTAGAATTAGAGTTTAACAGTTTATTGCTTTGACGGATGACGAAACGGAAAAAGTCAACGGTAAATGGTAAGTACGATTGATTTTGAATATTAACCGTCACGTAGAGATGTTTGCCATCAGTAAAAATGTTAGTCATGGATAAAATCATTTTATCCTTTTTGATTGCTACCGTTCTGACTTTCTGAGGATAAGCTAAGGCTGTTTTAGCATTTTCGGCTATGGTTTCTATTTCTTGAAGTTGCTGATCATAGGTTGCATATTGCTCTGATTCTTCGGGAATGGTATTAGAGGGTGATAACCTTAGTGGTGTATCTTTTTCTTGCGACTTCCCGATGATGGCCACGGCCTTAGTTTCGTCCATTGCATAGACATATTGCGGCGGCTCCGAGGTGTAAACCAATATGAATGTATAGTAAGCAGTTAGAGTAGCAACGTTAAGATTAGTGGCATTGAAGTGGTATTCTTTAGCACGAAGGGATAAAGCTCTCTTCGATGAGATTTTGGCGTAAACTTTTTTATTAAAATCAATTTCACCGGTAATGTCTTCTGGAAACAATACATTGATCATATTATTTGTTGAAAGATATATCGTATCGGAAATGATGATATTTTGGGACCATGACGAGGTCGAAATCAATACAAGTAAAAAAAGGATTTGTTTATTCATCAGCTAAAGGGATTATGATGACAGGATGATTATTATATAATAATCGTTTAGGGTTTTGAAGCTTTCGATCACCAATGGATACTCTCCCTAGTCCTGGGACATTAGGTTGAATCGTCTGTTTGGTGGTACGCGCATTATCTCGAGCTTCTTGTTGTTCAATCGATCCCGGAGTGTGAATACCTGGTGAGTGATCAGAACCATCCAATACCTGTGCATTGATAGGTATATATCCTTGTGTTGTCGGTAATTGATTAACCGCTACAAGTACACGATTACCTTCAAACGAAACGATACCGTAGACAAAAGAATTTTTTGTAATTGCGTATTCCGTATTGGCTTCAATAATTCTTAGTTCGATGCGATCCCCTTCTTGTACAGATTGATCTTTGTAGATCACTGCATTGAGTTTAATGATCGACTCTTCAATGAGCTCATTGGATTCGGGTTCGACTGTTAATGTGTAAAATTCAGGTATTTCGGGGGAGTCTTGTTGCTTAACTTTTTCCTCATTTCGAGGTGGGTTACGTTTTTCGGTTGAAGTTGTTTGAATAGGTTTAGGTGAAGAAATATTGTCTACTAGTGTACTGTCTTTTACCTCGGTTTTGTTTTGGGTAAGAAAGTCGTCAAAAGATACCTCTGCTTTATTACTAGATGGTTGACTGTTAGGAATGGCTCGGGAAAGTCTTGATTCATATTCAGCTTTTGCTGTGGAATTATCCGAAAGATTAGGTGCATTAAAAGCTGAGTTGGTGGTTGAAGAATTGTCAATTGACAGTTCATCATTGGAAAAAAGATTAGTTACTAGATATATGATGGCCATAATAAGTATCCCCGAACCAATAATTATGGCAGGTAAAAATTTGTCTATTTTTGATTCCTGGGACATAGGTCAGTTTGTTTTAAGGTTATCTTGTAGCTCCCAATCGGATTCTTTGTAATTGTAAATCAGTAGCCCGTGTGGATTTCGAGGATAATCAGCACTCACTAATGCTATATCACCTGTGGACTGCATCTTATAGTATTCCACCTTTGGCCCATTTTTGATTTCTAAAACAATATTTGACTGAAAAGAGTAAGGTTCACTCGCTCCGGATACTAAAAAGCTTTTCTCATTGAAAATAGCTTTGACCTGTACCGAACTTCTTTGTACAGAACTAAACCAATCGGTGTATTTATTTTCCAAAAAGGAAAGAGATTCATCATGGATGAGAAAGGCTGCTTTCTCACGTTGCTGATCAACGTTATTAAAATCGTAAGTGTGATAGCTAGAATAAAATTTATGAAGATGATCTTTAATTTCTATGTGAATGATTTCATTTCTAGCGATCCAGTTTGTAGGCATTACATCGCCCTCATGGGTAATGACAAGTGCATTGTTAGAGTTGTAGGCAAACATTTTATATGCGATAAAACCATTCATGAGTGAAATGATACCAGCAAATGATAAGCCAATGATGGTAATGGTACGATTAGCTTTGATAAGCTTGTAGATTTGAAATGGCGATTCTAAAGAGGTTTTAGGCATACTAATTGAATATTTTGTTAAGCACTGCACCGGATCTCGAAAAGAGTTTAAATTTTAAGATGACTATCAATAACATGACAATCGTCAAGGGAGTACTGTAGGTTAATGTGGATTTGGGTAAGTTCTCGCTTATGAGAAGTTCGGTGATGGTATAGATACCGTTAGTAAAAAGATTAACGATAAAATAAGGCACGATCACCAGGCCATACGATAAATAAGAGCCAATCCAAGCCCAAAAATATTTTTCAAACTTGGCGTATGTACTTAGAGCAATGGCTAAAGCCCCGAATATGCGTAGTATACCCAATATGAAAAATCGCTCGGCCAAAAAGATGGCATAAATGATTACATCGATGATCCAAATAATCAGACTGATGAATTTTAGAAATAGTATACCTGGATCGGTAAGTACCTCTATAAACATGCCTGCCGCTCGTTTAAGGGTAGCATAAACATCTGTGTTGGTATCTTCTGTTTGAATATCTTTTTTTAATTGATACCGTTTAGGAGCAGCCTCGAATTTCGAGTAGGCATTTTCGAAGGCTAAGAATAACTCATCAAAGGCCCAAAGTATGTAATCGTAAGAGACAATAAGGCTGATGATAACCACAAAACGTATAATATCTTTGCTTTGAAGGGACTCCCCTTTTTCTTTATCCCTCGCATTAATATATAAGGAATAGAAATTAATGAGTGCCATGGAAATGGCCACGAACTTAAAGGAAATGATCGAATAGAAAATAAGTTGATTTTCATTCAAAAATCGATCATAGTAGCTGTATATGAAATCGTAATCAAACTTGATCATTCACCTGCGCCAAATAATACGTCTAACATTCTTCTTTCTGATTCAGACCGATAGCGAAAAAAGAGAACATCCATTTCTGATGAAAGGGCTGCAATATCAGCTTCAAGTTCTCTAAGCATCTCTATACGCTCGGCATCGCTCATATTGAAAAAGCCATCTGAGAGCACATCGTTAGCAATTTTAGTGGTGCGTTCCATTGCGCTAAGAATAATATTGGTACTTTCAAATAGAGCCCTTAACTCGGATGGACTAAAAAGGTCGGTGTCAGAGATAAGATTAAAATTGGCCTCAGTTTTAGTTTTAAGCCGTGTACCCATTCCTATGATATTTCGCAGTAGACGAGCTTGTTTAACGGCATTACTAACCTTTTCTAGTTTCTCTTTAACATCGGTTAGTAAATCTATTTGCTGATTAACGGCACTAACAGTTTCGGCGCCTTGAGCAACTTGTTCGGCATAAAATCCATAGGACTTTGGATCGCTTACCACAGTAGCTGGTAATTGAGCGTGTAGTTGAATTGCAATCAGCGTGAGAAAAAAGTATAGCTTAATTGTTTTCATGCATATGTTGTTTAATGGCTTCCTCCATGTCATGAGTAGAGTTGTAGCGTTGCATCAACTGTTCGTGTTCAACGCCGTCTGTAAGAAAAGCCAATCGAACGGCTTCAGGAGTTTCTAAACGAACCACGTTACCTTTTCCAAGAATGCGTAAATAGATTTCACTATACTTCTGTTCGCCTTCGAACTTGTTGGACAAACTTTTTAATTGATTATGATCATGTTCATTTAAATTGTAGCGTTCAACAATGCTTTCGTAACCATTTAGGTTTTTTAAAATATAATGAATGGCAGTATTGTCCAATATAGATTGTGCAGTGCCATTAATAGGAAGTTGACTTGGATTCTGTAATACGAGGCCAATGGCTGAATTGTACTTGGCTAAGGTTTGAAACTTGTATTCTGTTCCAGCAAGGACATTAGGGAAATGAAGTTGCTTAGCAAATTCATCATAAAATGAGATCCCTGGTGTTGTTCGATCTTCGAACAAAAATTTTCGCTCTACCTCGTTGGATTGTCCTAGTAATATGGATAAAATAAGTGGGTCTGAAGTAGCGTTAGCATATTCTAAAACTACGACTTGTTTATTGTCAAGTATGAGGGTATCCTTATGTTCCTTTTCTGGAAATAGGTAACCATAGGTACCGCCGGGCATAAAATCACTGCAACGATGTAAAAATTCTTCAGCATTAAAGAATTTATTATTGATATCTAGGGTGGATAATTCCTTTTCTTTCCAAAGGAATTCAATGTACTTATAAAAGGTAAAAAAGGTCTGAGCACTAGGGTTGTACTGATAAAATGAAGTTATAATCTTCCTTAGACTAGTGGCACTATTCTGATCAAGCGGTTCGTCCCTTTTCCAAAGAATGCGAACAAATTCAACAAGGTTATTGAGTTTTTCAGCTGATATTAATTTCCCTTCATTTAAAAATGGGTTAAGACCTAAAGGCTTTTTATCCTCCCATTTTATGTATTGTGATATTTTAGGATAGAGCAAGGCGGTTTTTTGGTAACTGTCTCCCATGTCATTAATGAGAAGTCGAAAACCACGATCAATAAATTGTCTGAATATATTTTGTGCAACGTAGCTTTTACCTGATCTGGAAGTAGCCGTAATAATGAAATTTTTAAGTTTCAGTTCTTCATTGGAAAATCCCCAGGTATCTTTAACAATGGGAATATTGAAAACACGATCATTAAACTCAATGCCGTCCTGGTCGCTTTTATAATTAGTGGTATTGTTAAATAAACAGGTCGCTAGGTCAAGGTCTGTCAGGAATACTTGATCATCACTTAGATTGGGTAAAGTGGTAAAATGGGTATTCAGATAAAGTGATTGTAATTCTTTGCCCTTGGGTTGATAAGGTTGAATATCAAGATGTTTAAATCGAGTGGTAATGGCGTTTTCTGCATTAATTCGTTCTTGTTCCGTCTCGTGAAAAAAGATCAGATTAAAATGACAACGAAGAAATTGTGATTGCTCTTTATCACTGGAAGCTGAAAGCATGGCTTCTAATCGTTGCGCTGCTTTGCGATTATCAGCCGATACGCCACTCCATCCTTGAAGATTAGCAAGTGAAGCCTCTAAAAAGGACTTAATTTTAAAATGATCATCAATAAAAATAACTTGATTAATGATATGATCTTGTGGAATCTCAAAGCCAAGCGAATCAAAAACACCCTCATAAAATAAATAGTCACTACTGGACTTATCCTTGTTAATGACAATATTGGATAGGTCCTCAGGAAGAAATGACTTAGAGGGAATTGAAAACGCGTCTATGTATTTATTCCCTGCAGTTATTTTATTGTTTTCTAATAAGAGATCAACTTCCCTATCGAAATAATAACCATTGAAATGTGATAGGGTATCATCGATGATCTCCTTTTCAGTGAACGGTTTTATTTTAAAATAATCACTGCTAGCAATGTATTCGATGGACTGTTGAACATTTTTTTGCCAAGTGACATAGACCTGGTTGAGATCATCAACCATGGTCTTATTAATTGGTAGCTTTTGAAACGGATGGGAATAACTTCTATTTAATAAGAAATTGTCTTTAGCAAAAATGAAATGGAAATTACATTGATGCCGAAGGTACTTTCTTCCGTTAAAATGTTTAGTTGTTTCTCTACTGAAAAAATTTTCTTGCTGAGTTGATTTAGAGGTGAAAGTGTTATTTAAAAAAGAATCTTGTTGTAAAAAGATAGTGTACTGAGGAAGGCCTTTTAAAAATTTATAGCGTAAGTCATACATCTTATCGAAGTCTTTTTCACTTGAAAAGAATACTTCAGATAACTCGACATGATAGGACAAAGAGAAACTACCGTTGGACAAAAAAGAAAGGTTGTCCTGTGATTCAATGATGGGAAAACGCTCATATAAATTTATTTTATCCATCTCTTTTTCGTAATGACTCGAGGGAATGATTTAATCGAGAATCGTTTAAAAAAATTAGATTTAGAATCTAACTCAACGGAGATAATAAAGGTGATTAAGAGTACTACAGTAACTAGAAATAAAGTGCCTAAAGAAAAGCCTGTAGTAGTAATATAAAAGGCGCTGAGTACTGTACTAATCAGCAAAGAGACAATAACGCGCGGAGTGAAACCGAATATAAAAATTCGAGTTTCATCCGCTTTATATATGCGTACCTTCTTCATTTATCTAAGTGTAGTTATACCCCAAGTAATCGCGCCAATAAGAATTAAACCACCGGCCACCCAAGCGAGAATAAAACCTATGAACTTGACATAGTTTCTATTATTCCCTATAGCTTCACTTTTGTGGACAAGTCCACCAATAATGGCGATCATAACTAATACATAAGGAAGTACAGGCCTTACACTGGATTCGTATAAGCTTTGAAAAGGACTGCTAAAATTGGGGGCAGAACCTTGAGCAAATAAGGGAACATCCAAAACAAGGAATACAATCGCAAATAGTAATAAGATTTTATTTAGTTTCATTTTACTTATTATATAGTGAGAAATCAAAGATAGATTTTTCATTGGTAAATTAGGTTTAAAATATACAAAAAAGGGTTTGAATTTTAACTTATTTGTTCAGCGATTTGAATTATTTTTTTAAATTCAAGGTCTATTGTAGGTTTGCTGACATCATTTAATAGGGGTAAATCAAGTTCTTCGTACTTATATTGTTTTAGCTGCGCCTTCATGTTCTCCCCTTTTTCGTTGAACATAAACATTTCACCAGGTGACAAACGATTGAACTCATACGCTTTGTGTTTGGTAGTTTCACGTTCGGATACATTTACCCGCTCGCTGGTATCGAGCCAATTGCTACCCTTGGAAATACTGATCTGTTCCTCCTTAATCAGTTCAAAATAAGTTTGATAAAATTTACTTGTATCAGGATCATTGACTTTACCAAAGAGGTAACTGCTTAGATTTGCTAACAACGCTTTAATCTCCCGGATGTCGTAGATGAGCTCACCTTGTACTTTATCTTGTAAACCAAATACAGTAGCTATGTTGTACGACCTTAAGGTGGCAGGAGCTAAATGAAAGTCATGTAATTTAACGGTGCTTCCTTCGTCAAAGCACAATAAAGAGGGAAACTTACCTTGATGAGACATTTGATTAATGGCACACTGCATAACCATGGCCAATAAAGGAGATAGGACCGACCTGTACTTAGGATGATTCACACAAATCAGATTTTTCGGATCTTCAGGGTTATTAAGATCCAAGTTAAAATCGTTACCGGAAAAGAGATAACTAATTGTAGGATCACAAATTTGTTTAGTTATAGCCGATAAAGTCGCTTTAACGGGTGCCATTTGTCGATCATTAATGAAACTATCTAAAAACTCTGAAGCAAGTATAGAGCTAGTGGCATTGCCTCGTATGAACTTTTCAAGTTCCTCTAAGGGTTTTGCATGTACGATCATAGCCGCCATGGGTAAAGAAGAATAAGGGTTAAGTTGTTCTTCCTCCAACAAACGCCAGGCAGTACCGGCGAGTGCTCCGCCGGCGGCTTGGCTGAAGAAGATATTTTCTCCTTTACTTGTACTGAAGTTATCGACTAGAACTTGTATTAAGCTTAACAAATCATTTCGATCATTAATTTGTCCTGGTTGCAGCGGGTTACATCTATGTGAATACCGGATATCACTAGGTGCGAGCGTATAAATTGGTAGTGTCTTATCGGTTTTAAGTGCTAGAATCTTACGGGTAAGCTCAAAATCTTTGTAATCATAATACAGGGAGGTCAACGGCAAATTTAAAGCGTGATCAATAATGGGTAAAAAGGCAGAATCCGTTTTACCGGCACCGGCAGATCCTGCGATAAAAACACCCCGTTTCAAGTTGATCGGAATCTTACCATGATTTGTTTTATAGTAGATGGTAAAATCTTTATCAATGGTAGTGTTGCGAATTTTATCTACTCTTTTCTTCGGTGAGGGAAGGAAAGGGGTAATAATGAATATCAACACTAATGATGGTAAGATGTATAAGAGCAAATGGTATATGAAATCGTATTCAGAAATCAGATTTAAGAAATACCCAAAACCGAAGTGAATAATTACAAATGATCCGAATATAAAATTGGATTCATTGACATACCTATATATAATAGAAGTGATTAACGCTAAGACAAGTACACTCGAAACAATAAAGAGCTGTGTACTTTGGGAAGCATTTAGAAAATTCGTGTAAACCTCCATATTTATTTTCGCTTACCCTGTTTGATGCTGTTTCTTTTCTTCTCCTCTTCTTCTCTTATCTCTTTGGGACGTTTCACAATTTTATGCTGAGAAAACAATAATTTTAATCCATCTTCAATGGCATTATTTTGTGCGTACTGAAATTTTCCGCTTATGCGTTTAGTATATACAAAGTCACGGAGTTTATCCATGAGTTCGGGACTGAGTTTAGCGTTTAACTGTTCCTTCGGTTGTACTTTGGGTTTTGATTTCTGGCGTGCTTTCTGCACAGGTTTTTTTTCTTCCGCGCTGCCTTCCTCTGTAGCCTTGTTACGGGGAAGAGCATCTAAATAGTTTGAGGTGGGACGTTTAAATGACTTAGCCATGATTAATTATTTTGTCCTAAATATGCCTTGAATCGTGTCCCGAGATCAGTCAAAGGAACGTCCTCTTCATCGCGGTTTTTCTGATCATCTAGGAATAGTTCATTATACAAATTCATGTAGTCAATGGTGACGTTATTTTGCTTTCGTCGCTTGTGATTCTTGGTATCGTCTTCATCCCAAAGCGCGGCTTCATAATCAAAAATATGTCGGCCGGACATTACAGCTTCTTCAACAAGTTTAGCTGACCGAATGAATGTATTTAAAATCTTATTACCGACCATCTCTTTTACCTGAGCGGCAATGTCTCGAGAAACGATGGGTCGCTCATCATGCATCACAAAGAGAATACCTTTTAATACCAGGTCAGGATTAAAGTTGCTTTCCTTAATTTGAGTAATAATATCGGTAATTGAGCTTAATCCTTTAACTGCAAATAAGGTGGCTTGTAATGGTAAAATGACTGCATCGGAAGCTATCAAGCTATTAACACTGTAAATATTAACGGAGGGTGGCGAATCGATAAAAATGAAATCATAATCAGATCGGAATTCGGCATCGATCAATTTTTTTAACCGGTTTTCCCTTCCTAGTGGTTCTTTACTGAGTTCTATTTCTAATTGTCCTAAACGATCATCGGCAGGTAACAGGTGAATGTATTTATCGTATTCATAAACTTCAATCTCACCTTTAGTCAAAGCTTCGTAGATTGTGCCGTCCGGATTATTAATGCCTAGACCTATTGAGCTATTGCCTTGCTGATCCATATCAATGACCAAGGTTTTTTTCTTGTTCATAGCTGCAGCTCCTGCGAGACTAATGGTCGTTATGGTTTTGCCAACACCTCCTTTTTGATTTAAGAAGGAGTAGACTTTTGCTTTTTTCTTCATGGATATAAGTAGTTATTAATAGTTTGAAATATATTTAACTATTCAAATAAAGCTAAAAATATATCTATATACAAGATTATAGTTTTAGCTATATTAAAGTAATATATAATACTTACTATTATATCCTAATACTCTATTATAGTTATTACTATTTTTAACTACATGCAAGTATATTAGAACGTAAATAAAGCGATTTAAGACCTGTTGTAATAAACGTCTGGTCTTACCTATTATTTTTACAGGCGAAAAGCGATTCTAAGGGCCTTAAAATGGCAGAATATTAAAATTCGATACCTCTTATCAGTCGCTCAATGGTTCGGCTAACAATTTTTTGTACAGTTCTCATGGGAATTCCGGCAGGATTAGCGTCGATGGCTTTGGCTAACGCCTGTACTGCCTTTCCCGTAAGCTGTGCGCGCATCTGGACTGTATTGGTAGGAAGGTTTACTACTCTCTGAAGCTCAGGATTATTCTGTAAAGCCTCATTTAGTAGCTTTCTGGCCAACATTTGACCTGGGGTATTAGTATTTCCCTCTAAACCTACACGTGCCAATGATTCCATAGCAAAAAAACCTTTTCCGGTTTTCTGAGAGTATTTGTACCGAAATGAATCTTTTACGCTTCTTTCATATGAAAACATAGTGTCAAAGCGTTTTTCACCATTGTTTACAAATTGCTGACGATCAAAACCGGATTGCACTTTATTGCCGTTAATCGTATGTTTTTGGGTATTTCTTGCTGAAGCAAAAGGGGACAATTTCAATCGTTGTGCTTTATCTTTTCGGCTCACAATAACATGAATATGGGTATTGTTTCCTGCTTTTAATGCTCCTGGACGTATAATGGTACCGTCACTATTCTTAATATAATCCTGGGATAAACGCTCTTTTAGACTCGCATCTTTTTTAATTTCTCGGTCAATACCCAAGTTATGTTTATAATCGTTGATATGGTTAGTGTCCTTTGGGTGATAGCGACGTTCATGTTCTATTTTACCGAAATAAAGCAGATCTTTCCCCTCCAAAGGTTTTCCATCTATTGTACGATTGAAATTAGCCGCATATTCATCCATTACGGCTCTTGTATACGATTTTAGCTTTTCAGGATCATTATTTAGAAAATTCAATTCTTCTTCTGATGGATTAATGGTAAGCATAAAAAACTTAGCGTCATCCTTTCCAAGCTTCGCCTTATTATTGTCAATTAAGGCAGTAACATCATCGGGAAGAACCAGATCTTCATCTGAAGAGAAAAAATGTTCTTTATCGTCAAAAGCAAGCCCTTCATTTTCTTTTTCAAGGTAATGGACTAGATCCCTTGCACTCTCTTTGTTCCCGAAATATTCATTGGGATTATTAATCTTAACGTACACTCAACAGCTTTTTAACATCTTCAAAAGATCCATTTAATACGTTATAGTCTTTAAAAGCAATGGTTTTCTTTTCAATAAGTTGATTTAGTAGTAATAACCTGGTTTCGTAATCCCTAACCTGTGTCGTCAAATGCTCATTCGCAAGTTGAAGATCAACTAATTTTGTATCAATGGGAGCAGATCCGGACACTTTTTTATCATCTGTTGAAAATAGCATTGGCTCCAATCCTATGGAGATTTCAGAAAGTTGACCTACCATATCATTTACTTTACTAATCGTAGGTTTTATGTATTCTTTTTCTTGCGTTTTGAAAAAGCCTATCACAGCATTCCGAAGTTTGGCCAACTCAGCTGAAGTCGATTCAACCGGTTCAATGGGATTATATCCATGACGATGAAAATAATCAATCATAGCAGCTAACAAACGTGTCTGACGTAACTTAAATCGATGCTTAAGTGCATGCAATTGCTCCTTAGACTCCAAAGGTATTTCCACCAATTTATATTGTTTATTTCTGCTATTATTTTCCATAAACTTAAAGTTTGAAAGCTGATTAAATATATTTAAAGCTATTTTATTATTAATAAATTAAAGTTAGTTAATTCAAATATAGCTAATTTAGCCAATTAACATAATAAGTTCGGGCTTTGCCCGAACCCATCTTGCTTACCTATTCGCCCCAAGGGGCTCATCGTAACTCTTTCCATTGGCTGAGAGTTTGACAACAAGGTGTTCTCATCAGAAGCTGTGCTAAGTTGTTACGGAAAATCATAGAATAAATTACCATCTTAACATCTTTGATAACTCTCTCACAAATAGTCCTACGATCAATCAAAAAAAGGGTCCTTTGACCCTTGATAATTATTTAAAAACTAGACTAGCTAAAGCTATTATGTTAGCAATAATCGGCATTGATGAAGTAAGCTTTCCAGGCTTTGAATTTTTAGCATTCTTTTGTTTTGAGATGTTAATTGTAGCATCACCATTCACATAAGTTTTCGCTTGAATTTTGGTTGATCCAAAATGTACTGAACCAGCATTGTTAATTTTTACATTTTTCATAATGATTAAATTTTTAACGTTAAAAATAAATTATGATGCATTGGTCGCTTAACGGTAGTGGTTTCCATGGCCACTAAAGGCAAGTTGGAGCCAAAACGAAGTGGTAAATACTACCCGACTATGGGAGGGTGGAGATTTATTGGTCTAGCTTGTTCTGTGTGGACGGAAAAAGCGAACTTGCTACATAATTGATTGATAAAAAAATAAAGAGAATCCCCATCCCAAGCGGCGTTGGCAATGCCAACCATTTTAATGATAAGTTTGACTTAGTACTTGTTGCTCGAAGTAGTTGGTGTCTATCGAGGAATCGAGAGAAATTATCGAGTCTAGGAACTCAAGACGTATACGTAATAATCTGACGATGATCTCTCGCTGGTGATCACTTAGTTTGCCGGGTTCCTTTTTATAATTGTACCAGGTAGTATGAGAGATGTTAAGCTGTTGGGCAATGTAACTGTTTTTGATACCACGTAAGTCAATAAGACGGTTGAATGCTTCAAAGGGTGTCATATGATTATCGTATGGGTAATTTTTCTATTTGTGTAAATAAATCAATCGCATCAACTTCAATATGATTGGCTATGATCCTAAGTTGTTTTACAGTAATATTTTCTGGATGCTTACGGAGTTCACGCCATGAATGCGGGGAAATCTTGAGTAATGAGGGAAATGATTTTTGTTTAAATCCAGCGAAATCAATCAAGGTATCAAGTGGGTATGTATGCATAAGATAAAAAAAGCCCAGCGAAATAAGACTGGGCAATTTAATTATTCGACTTACTTGTCGCAACCCCGCTTTGGTCTTCTCAAGGTCGTCTTCACGTTGCCTCTTTGTCCCCCTCACGGCCAATGCTAAAATAGTCAAAATACAAACAAAAAGAAAGCCCGCAACCAATAAGGTTACGAGCTCTTAGTTTAAAAAATGTTGCTGTAGAAGCAAGTATTACCCTTTCGGGGTAAGGAGTAAAATATCATTAAATATGATTTTGGTAGCAGTCATTTCCACTCCTTCTTTTTCGTATTTCTCATAAGTAATTCTTCCGTTGTCTAAATCAATTAGGGTACCTTTAGTCAGGTAAGGAACAACTGAATCTGATTTTCTGTAAACTATACAATTGTGCCAAGTGGTATCTTCAACTTTGTTACCCTGATCATTAGTGTAGGTGTTAGTTGTTGCTAAGGAAAATTCTATCGCAAAACGATCTTTTCCTGGGATTGGCTTGGCTACTGCATCTGCTCCGATTCTTCCGATTAAGTTTACTTTGTTTTTCATGATTTTTGAATTTAAATAGGTGAACGATATTAAAATTTATATCATAATAAAAAGATTTATGGGAAAGAATTTAAGGCAAATTGTAGCAAAAAAATGGAGTGCAACGGAAAGGAAAATACTACCTGAAAGGTGGAGATTTTTTTTTGTGAATTTGACGTAATTTGAATAAATCTAATTTAATGATAGAAATTGTTTTCGGTTCTCCTAGCTGAATTGAAAAGCATTAAGTAATGATGTTCGGAATGGCAGCAAAGAACATTGTAGTCTATAAAATTCCAGGGAAGTTTTTGTGGTTAAATGGTATAAAGTACCACCTAAAAATGATGGGGATAAAATGTTACACTTGGTAAGAAGAAAACAGGCAATTCTTTCATCTAAAGGCCAAGGGAAATATACAATGGTGGAGAAGAGAATAGAGAAAGAGGATAATGTGTAATCGTACAAATACTAATGATTTTAGTAAGCCGGCATACTTCGAGCAACCTAAACTAAAAAAAACTTATTGGGAGGGTTTAAAGAATCGAAACACGACTTGGGGAGGAGTGTTTCACCTTATTCTATACAATTACTTGTTAAGTTTTATTTACTATTTACTATTTGAAGGCTTTGTAATTACCTGATATTCAATGTTTAACGTAGTGTTAATGTAACATTATATCCTTTTAATGTAACGTTATATCCGTTAAGTGTAGCATTATATCCTTACGAAGCGTAACATAATATCCGAAAGTGCTTATTTGGCCGTAACACTTCATCCCTCGAGGGTAACAAATTATCCTTCAACTTATGCTGGGTAACAAAATATCCGTGGATAACTATTTAATGTAACATGGTGTAGTTATGATGTTACAGTTTATATTAGCTGCATGGACAACGTTGCAACTACTGATAAAACCCTTTTTCAACACAATGCCATTACAGAAGCTAAGTATGATTTGTCTGCTTCTCAAAAGAACATCATTTATTTAATGATGAGTCAATTACGAAAACAGGATACCGCTGAGACGATGTATTACGTTTCGGTAAAAGAATTACAGAGACGTACCGGTGCTGAGCTTAAGTATAGTCAAATAAAGCAGTCTGTAGATGACTTAGTAGGGGCTACCATTGAACTGGTGAGTGAAAACGGAAACCCATTTACGACAACTTTTTTCTCGAGTGCAGAATATTTAATAGGTGAGGGAATGATTGAGTTAGGCATGGATGGAAAGCTACGCCCTTATTATTTTAATCTTAAACGACGCTTTACAGCTTTTCAATTGAATGCGGCGATGAGCGTCAAGGGAAAGTATACAAAGCGTATCTATGAAATGCTGAGTCAGTACAAGGACCAGGAGAAAGTGGTTAAAGAAATTGACGAGCTAAAGCGCAGTATGGGCATTATTGATAAAAAGAGTGGAAAGGACAGCTATCCAAGGTGGGCGTTATTCGAAGAGCGCGTAATTAAAAAGGCACAGAAAGAATTAAAGGAACATACGGATCTTGTATTTACATATAGTGTGAAAAGGAGAGGAAGAAAGATAACAACCATTACCTTCAACATTACTTATCGTGAAGTTCAATCTCAAATACAATTTGACGATCAAAATGAGTCTGCATGCTTTCAAAGATTGGTATCGCAATTCAAATTAAGAAAAGATCAAGCTTTGGCGGTGATATCCAGATATACACCTATTGAGATTAATAAGCAGCTGTACCAAATACAGGTGAAAAAATCAGATCGAAAGATCTCCAATATAGGAGCTTTTACGGCTAAGGCCTTTGATGTAGTAAAGAAGCAAGAGGCTTAAGTGTAACATTTTATCGGCTAGAAATGTCTGCAAAGTTAAGTGAGCGCTGCCGGCCTGGTCCTTTCCGGAAGCGGATTAATGCAGACAAAAAGGAATTACTGCAGAGAGATTTACCGAGGGCCAGGCTATTAAAATGCAGATATTTATAGTGAAGTGTAACAAATTATCCTTGCTCTCGAGGGAGTTCAGATATGATTAAGAAAATGCGTTGTGGGCTAACGTGAATGATGTCGGATAGGCGAATTATATGTCCAGCTGATAATAGTAATGGATTCTTGCGATATTTTGTATAAGTAGCTCTGGTGATACCAAGTTGTTGGCGAATGACTTCATTGGTAAGACCATATTTGATTAAAGCCTGTTGTATCAATTCATCTAGAGGGTTGTTGACATGCATAGGGTTTCCTCTGGTCATAGAAAGTATACATTTTAGGCTTGTAGCTAACAAATAAAGTGTAAAATGTATACATTTCTAGTGTTCGTAGGATTTGTTTATAATTTGTCTTATTTCCTCAACTGACTTTTGCAGACGTAAGTATTCGTGTGCTGCGGTGAGTAAGATGCGAGTTTTAGTCTTGATACCTAAAATCTTACCGCATTCATTAATAGCTTTTTCATCCTCAGTGGTATAGTGTCGAATATTGATCGGCTTAGGGCACATTATCCATGTATTAAGTTTGATGATGGTAATATATTAATTGTTTAAATTTTTAAACAATGAAATATAGTGAATTACATGTAAGGTTTGTATTGTATAGTACAATAAACAATACCTTTTTTGGCAAAAATTATTGTAAAACGTTCATTTTAGACTTTAAAGCAATGTAAGATAAAGTAAAGTATATGACATTTTCAATTTTTAGTGTTGATAAAAGTTAAAATTAAAGTCCTTTTTTGTTTGAATAATAGTATACAAACTCCATATTCGTAAATGGAGTCATTAATCAATTATTCAAATTCCTCATTAAATGCTATAAACTGATTGATCACTCGAAATTGTAGAACGTATGAAAAAAGTTGTCTTGGTATTGGTGTTCTTGGCTTTAAACTCAGCTCTTATAGGACAAAAGATTGACACAATTTATGTCAATGTGGATCAAAAAACTTATGTAGCATTAGATGATGTAGTCGAGTGGGCCGATCCGGGTATAGATGATTATCTCGGTGAGCCGGTGGGAAAAACGTTATTCCTGTTAGCTAGCAAAAAAAATCTTCCTCCTGCTTCGCTTGTCATTAAAGCAGGGGACCGCTACCTGCATTTGACGATAGCTTATAAAGCGCTCCTTACGCAAGAGGAGCAATTTGTGGACTTAAGAGATGTTGATATGGATAACATTCCTGAGTTCGATAATGAAGAACGAGTAAAAGAGTCGCAGGTCCCCATCTCCACCAAAATAGTTAATAGAAGATTAGGAATACTCATTGGTAATAAAGCGGATACCTATAAAAATGTGGCCATGAAAGCCCATTCTCTTATCTATAAATTGACCAATATCATGCAAGATGATAAGTTCTATTATTTCAAAGTCACCTTGGATAATCGCAGCAAGGTGAATTTCGATCTAGACTTTGTTGATTTTGAGTATAAGGACCAGAGCCGCGAAATAGACCAAACGACACAAGCGAATATCATTGATGCATTGACAGTGGTTACTATTGACTCTAAGGAAAAAGTAAACCTCGTCTATGCCATTGAAAAGTATAACCTCGGTAAAAAGGGAAAAGTGGTTAGCACTATTAGGGAAAAAAAAGGCTCCCGTACCCTAAGCTTCGAGGTCGATTATAAAGAAGTGTTAAACTCAACAAAATTTTAAGTATGAAAAAATCATTGTTATTGTGTGGCTTGTTGTTTTGCTTAAGCGCATCATTATGCGGTCAAGGCATTAGACATGTTAAAGGAATTAAATCTGTAGATGTCTTATACGGATTTAATAAATATGGCAATTCTGTAAATATTGGTTTTGTAAACTACTTCTCTGAAAAGATTTATGGTAAAGTGAATTTATTCAATGCCGAACTAACACAAGAAGTAGTGGTATCTGAGACAAGAACACTTGATCTAGATTTCCAACGCTTGGGGGTAGATATATTAGGTGCTTATACAGGCATAAATTTTAATGAAGTCGTCTTTATTAACGGTATTGGTGGTCTTACACTGACATATAATCAATTCAAAGATAGTGAAGTTGATTTTGATAGTAAGATCAAACCTGGAATAGCGGGAGGTGTGGAAATTGAGGTATTTCCTATTGATCGGATTGCAATTATTTCAAACTTCATTCAGAAGTATACCCTAGGTGAAGAATATAGCGATACTCGCTATTACATCAATTTTGGTTTAAGAATAAATTTTTAGAAATGAAATATTTACTAACAATAGGATTACTTTTTATTGCTTTAATCGCTAGATCACAAGTTTTTGCTGATCCGGGACATCCGGTCATTAACATTGTTGATGATGAAAGTGGTGACGCATTTTATGTACAAGCGGGTGATATGCTGAATGGTGATGTTAATGATAGTGGTTGGCTACATTCAAATTTCGTAGGCTGTAAACCAAATTCACCTACAATAGGAACACTATTTACAACTGGCAGTGGCGGTACTCCACCCTCATGTGCTGGTTTTTCTGCAAGTGTCTACACCTACTATTTAAAAACTAACGGGGGCTCTTTAGTTCAAAACACTGAAATAGACTTTATAAGGACTGAAGGCAATTTAACAACACCAGATGCTCTTGATCAGGGCTTTGTAATTAGTAGCAATGTTCCGAATGGGCATATTTTTCAGGAGTGGAGAGGGCTGGCAACAAATTATACAGAACAGTCCTTTATAGGTCCAGTTTGTGCACCATCCACCTGTAGTGAATTATCGCTTGGAACAGTAAGAATTAACAAAATTAGTGCTAGTGATTTAGAATTTGGAACTAATATTAATACTATCAATTCGTGGTGTGATGATGATAATGTTAATGTCGGTAGTTTAGAAAGTTATGTAAATATTCCTGGAGGTGTATTTACGTTAGATGGAAATCTCATTACTCAATTCAATCCTTTATCCCTTGGTGCGGGTAACTTCATATTGAGATATACCTTGTCGGGTGATAATAAACTGGTTTCAGATAGGCGTACAACTGCAACAATATTCATAGAAGAAACAATAGTAGTCTCGAATATAAGTACAGCTGATTTTTCAGTTTCAACAGGCTCAAATTGTGTTAGTGATGGTAGCTTTAATCTATACTCATTAACTAGTAAAACTAGTGGATTAATTTTTAGTTCTTCTAGTCCGGGATTCGCAAGTCCATCTACTTTCAATCCAGCAAATGGCTCGATTGGGAATAATGTAATAACAGCAACATCAATTGTTGGGAATTGTGAAGTTGTGAAAAGCATCTCAATTAATGTTGTTGCGGTACCTAGTGTAAATGCCGGAAGTGATGAAAGTGCATGTGAAGGTGAAAATGTTGTATTAACTGGATTTAGCCCATCTTCCGGGGGTACATGGACTGCTCTAGATGGAGGTTCAATCAGTGGTACAACTTTCATAACGACAAGTCTCAATCCTGGTAGCTATAGTTTAAGGTATACAATAATTGATGGTCCTTGTTCAGCAAGTGATATAAAAACTGTCATCATAGGTGAAGAACCTACGGTGACAGTTAACAATGATCTTATTGTATGTGAGGGTGAAATTATAACGGCATTAGCAACTATTGGTGGTTCCGCATCGAGTGTAAGTTGGAGTACCAGCGGTTCAGGATCATTCGCTGATCCTAATGCGTTGTCTAGTGAATATATTCCAGGAAATCAAGATATTGGAGCAACTGTAACAATTACCACTGAAACAAATGATCCTGTAGGAGCATGTACATCAACAAGCGCAAGTTTCAATTTAACTATAGTAGAAAATCCTAATGTAAATGCTGGAATTGATGAAAATGTGTGTGAAGGTGAAAATGTTGTTTTAACTGGTTTTAGCCCAGTTTCAGGAGGCATATGGACTGCTTTAGATGGAGGTTTTATTAGTGGTACAACGTTTATAACTACAAGTCTTAATCCTGGTAATTATAGTCTAAGATATGATGTAAACGAGAATGGCTGTAGCGCCAGCGATATTAAAGTCATTACAATAAATGAATCACCGGGTTTGGTGGTTAAAGAAGATTTCTTGGTGTGTGAAAGCGAAGAAATTGAGGTCAGTGTTACATTACTTGGGTCAGCAAGTAGTGTCATTTGGAGTACAGATGGAGAAGGTTCTTTTGACTCATCTAATGAATTAGTAACTATATATAGGCCTGAAGGGAATGATATAGGAAGTGTTGTAAATCTTACAGCAACAAGTAATATTCCTAATGCTTCATGTTCAGCTGTTTCTGAATCTATTGAAGTGGAAATAGGTGGTTTAGCAATCGTAAATGCAGGTAATAATCAGGTGCTATGTATAGCAGAACCTGTTAACCTTTCAGGAAGTATTAGTGGTTCTGCCAGTTCCGGAACTTGGTCTAGCAGCGGTACTGGTTCATTCTCAGATGTAAATGATCTTAATGCCGTTTATACGTTGTCCACTGCTGATATAAATAATGGTGGGGTCACACTTGTATTGACTACGGATGATCCAGCAGGAAATTGTGGAGTAGAAACGGACGAAATGGAAATAATTATTGGTAGTGAGGAACCTGAACTTGAACTAAGTTCGACGGATATAGAAATAGGAGACTTTGTAAGATTTAGTTCTGGAATTGAAGCAGCTAGTTATTTATGGGAATTTGGTGATGGTAATATTTCTACCCAGGCAGATCCTATACACTATTATTTTATTAATGGAGTGTACGATGTTAGATTAACATTAACGATTAGTTCAACATGTGAGATTATCTACAATTATCCAGAGCTAATCACGGTTATGGGGGAATTAGATATAATCACAAATATCGATGAAGAATTGAGTGAAGCAATTAAGGTTTCTCCTAATCCATTTAAGGATTTTTTAAGGATTGATAGTAATGAAATTGAGCATATAGAAATTATAGCTGCTACAGGTCGAAATGTGACTGATCAACTGAACATAAGTAATCTTAATGATGAAACTCAGATTTCATTTAAAGATAACCTGCCAAGTGGTTTATATATAATGAGTTTACAGGTCAATGGTAAAACCAATAAAATCAAAATTATTAAGAAATGAGAACTATAGTATTAACCATATTGAGCTTAACAGCACTGATTACTGCCTGCGATGATGGGGTAGAATTTGTAAGGGATCTTGGTGAACGACCTCAGTTAACATTACTGGATTCAGATATTAACGAAGTTAATGAAATAAATGATCGACTAAAGTTTCCTGTAACTTCTATAAAGGATGAAATTCAAGTAAGTTATGATTTTAATGTAAGATCAGAGGGTGAGGTTGTAGCTCTAGTATTTGATATTATAGGGAATGGGAAGATCGTGATTAAAGAAGATACACTTTCTACAAATACAGTTGACTATAATGGAGAATTGACAACCATAACATTCGTACCAACTGAGATAGGTACAAGTAGCATAGATTTAACAGTAATATCCAATTTAGGTCTTTCTTCAGAAGGGAAAAACATCTCTTTGGATGTTTTTAATAACGAACCTCCTGAGGCAAGTTTTTTGATAATTGAAAGAGGTATTAATAGCAATTTAGAGTACGATTTAGATGCAAGCGGATCCTTTGATAATGATGCTTCATTCGGCGGCTTTATTAGTTTGTATAAATGGCGAATCGGGGAATTTGAGTTTTCTACTACGGATGCTATAGTGTCCTGGAGTTTTGGAGCACCGGGTAATTATGAAATAGCACTGATAGTAGAAGATTCTGATGGTGAGGAAAGTGAAGAAGTTGTTCAAGTTGTTTCTATAAATTAATCTAGGTAAGATGAAGAGGTTGGCCAGAGTATTTTTCTCCCTTTTAATTTTAGTATCGATTGGTGCGGTTTACTCCTGGGATAGTATCGTGCCGGTGATCCAACAGGTTAATGAGTCTGACACGATTAACCTGGTTGCAATTACGAATTACATAACAGAATTTTTTAAGCACGCTGAGGCCTGGAATTTAATCTTCCTTGCTTTGTTTTTCTCACTTGTAATCGTAATTCTAGCTGCCGTGGATTATGGTTTATCCTATGGGTTGAAGTGGGCAAGTGAGAAGTGGAAAGTAGTAAAATCTATAACGAATAGTAATTGGTTTTGGCCCATACAAAAAGGAGTCTCAGGCTTAATCGTTTTTGTACTTTTTATTATAAGCTCAAATCTTTTCGTGGCGATTGTGGCCAACCAGTCTACTGCGGAAAGTGTGACTGAGATTAAGGGCGAGGCACAGCCAGTCCTTCTTCTCGGCACATCTAAAATCTTATCTAGTGGTAACGGTGAAAATTTATATTACCGCTATCGCATTGAAGCGGTTAAAGAATTATATGACGCAGGAAAACTAAAGTATGTAGTTATATCCGGGGATAAATCAAATGAACTTGATTCTGCTCGCGTGATTTTCCAACAGAAAAATAATCAAGTACCTGATTCATCAAATTATGATGAAACGAGAGATATGACACTTGATCTAATAGAAGTCGGTATACCTGCTAGTCTAATTGAAATTGACACGGCTGGTTACCGCACCTTGGATAGTATGCTTAGGCTACGGCAATTGTTTAAAATGAATGATGTCATTATTGTTAGTCAAGAGTTTCATACACAGCGAGCATTATTTTTAAGTTGGTTTTATTCGATCAACGCAATTGCGTACCCAGCGAAGGGTACTTCAAATATGGCCATGGTGAAACGCGAAGTAGTTGGAGCCAAACCAAAAGTAATATTGGATCTATTGTTTTTCAATACGATGCCAAAAACGGAGGCATTCGCCTATAGGGAAGATTTTACATTAGGAACTAATGGAAGTGTAGGTGCCGTAATCTCTTTATTTATAGCCGTTTTTGCCTCATTCTGGTTATTGGTACGATTACTTGAAAATCGTACAAAAGGAATCTTAAAACTAGTTACGTTTTCTGTTGTGGGAATCGCAGGAACAATATTATGTGCAGTTTCCGTCTACTCTAATACTGAAATAGAATTCGTAGATAAGATCGTTGAAAGTATTAGTGCCAATACCGGACTATTAAAAGAAACTGTTGAAACCAAAAAGACAAAGAAAGAAGCCATTAAAACTTTAGAGGCCTCAATTGAACAATCAAAATCTGAGGAATCCATTCAACTTGCGCGTATAAGTACGCTGGTTCAAAGTATTGTAGAAACAGCGAATGAGTCCGATGAGGTTGATTCACTTACCTTATTTGAAGACGTAATTACGGGGGATGATCTTAAGAATATTGAATTAAGGCCTAGTATGGTCGGCAATCAAATTAGCCCACCTACGGAAAAAGAGAGCCAAAACGATGTCATGGTTAATAACGATATAGATGAAACTATCGATGAACCTGCTGAGGAAGAAAAGGAGAGTAAAAATAAATTACTTAAAAGCGTAATTAGGAATAAAAATTTATCTGCCAGCGATGAAATAAAGGAAAAGGAGCCTGTAATAAAGTTCATTAGTGTCAAGGTTCACGGCACACAGATATTAGAGCATGACAAGGCAATTAAATTTCGTTTGAACGAGTCTTTGACAATAAAGCAAGCTAATCTGAACAAAAACAAAGTATTCCAAAGCAGAGCAAATATCTATAACAATTACAGTTGGTTTGAAATCAGTAAGATGAGTGTTTACAACATTCAGTCGAGTATTTATAGTAATAAAGAAATCAAAGGAATTCCGCTCAAATCACTTTCTAAGGATAAGAAAGGGAATTATATCCTGAGTGATGGGATGGAACTATTTTTAGCCATAACCGAATAGTCAATTATGAAAGATTCAATTTTAAATGGAATACCATTCAATAGGGTTAAGCCTGATCACCTAGAAATAATAGAAGATCTGAAAGAAATAGGGTTTGAAATGATAAACTATGATAAGTTGGATAATACTGCTTCGCATGAAGAAATTGAACTTGCCATAATCCAGGACACTACGAAAATTGAATATACCTGTTATCGATCAAAGCAAAAGGCCGCTAAATTAAGGAGGGATATAATTTTAGAAGCTCTATTAAAAGGTGGCAAATTATCGGTCAAAGATATACTCGCTATGGCGGATACTTCTGGTGGTTTTATGGCAGATTACAACGCTCTGCATGAGAGTGAAGATGTTGCATTACTTCAGGTTATGGAATTTGAGCTTATGCTCATTAGTGCAACAGAAGATGGCAATTCGAACGGTACGAATGTCATCAACTATAAAATTACTGAGAAAGGTAGAGATATGTTAAAACGGCTTCACAATTCAAAAATTGAAGTCTAACTAAATGAATAAGAACATCAAGCACGTGTGGGATAACCATATTGGAACGGCAATGTGTCTGACATGTGCTGCGATTAGGCAAAATCATACGGGAAAGTATCAATACGTTAATTGGAAAGGTAAACGGACGAAATCAGAACCTGTATGTCCTGGCAGAATGATAGAGGGAACTAAGAAAGTAAAAAAGTAGGATAGCAAGGATTCAAGTTTGCAGACTGGTCCCTGCTATCCATATGTATAACCGCGTATCAATGTACTCCCTTAAAGAACATTGAACGCTTTTAACCATTCAAAACTATGCGAAAGCGACTAATTAAACTAGTATTCTTTTTTGGTATACTAGCTCCTGGGGTATCGGTAGATTACCTATTACAACGGTTCTACTACAAAGGATATTCTGATCAAAAAAATGTTTCACTTCCAATTAAATTTTACCCAAAATGAATAGTGAGATAAAAAAGAAAAGAGAGCATTTCAAAAATTTAATTGCTCTGGCGTATGCTGATGGTAGAATAGATGAAAAAGAAGAGGAAATGTTAACCCAAATTGGGAGAGAAATCGGGCTAAGCAAGTTTGATGTAGATAATCTAATGAATATGGGACCTACCTTTCAATACATTATTCCTCAAAATGAAGAAGACAGAGAGGATCAAATTGTAGAAATGATCAAGATGGCCATTATTGATGGCGAATTTACCACTCAGGAATATGATCTATGTAAGAATGTAGCAGAGAGACTTGGGTTTACTGAAACGGAGCTTGGATTAATAATTAAGCTTTGTTTTAAAGGAAAACTTTCAGATAATATGAAAGCAATAATGAAATGATCAATGGTCCTGAATAAAAAATTGAGATTGGTTATGGAAAAAAATCGAATCCTAGAAATTGAGGAATTGATATCCTATTGGGAAGATCATGGAACATTTAAAAACTTATCCCTGGTCCGCATAGGATCAGAAAAAGAAATACTGAAATCATTAGTGACATGTTTGATAGCAGACCGAAAGGAAATGAAAAAAACCATTAAAAATATGGTGAGCACTAAAAACTATAATCGTTCGGATATCATCACTGATTATCTATTACAGTCTTTGAAAGGAACTATACCGGTTGAGAGATCCGATATAGAAAAGTACGTCCTATCTCTTGTCAATGAACAAGAGACAAAAATGACATTAACAAAAAAAAGGGGCTAGGCCCCTTTTTTTCATTCTTGAAACAGACAAACGTGTGTCTCAGGATTAATAATCACATATCCTTCGCCGTTGTTAGCTTCCTTGTAAATCTCCCCGGTTTCCATGTCGATATGAAATATGATGCCGAATTCTTCTTTGGCATACACATGCTCGTTTCTCGTCTTACACGAATAAAATGTGTCATTAGGTTTCAAATCTTTTAATTGAACGTAAGCCATAATAATAATTAGTTAAATGAATAATTTGATTATTTATGGAAGTAGATGGCGGTTTTAGATAGAGCCTGTAAAAACAGGCGAACACTATTTCCAAAACGAAGCCTGTAAACAAGAGAAGGAGAGGGGAGGGCTTTAAGAAGGATCGATTTGGAAAATGTGATAGCTACAAACCGAACTTTACTGAAATTCAAATAGCAAATATGCCCGTTAGATCAAAGAAAATCTTACACCTGCAGTATCGCAGAAAATTACGATGTGGGTTCATCGTCGCTAACCTTACTATGTATAAATGTCTGCAAAATTAAGTGAGCGCTGCCGGCAAGGTCCTTTCCGGAAGCGGATTAATGCAGACAAAAGAACGTGGCCGCAGCTGGATCCACCTGGTGAATCGAGAATAAAATGCACACAAAAAAGCGCGAATGTTAATTCGCGCAAAGCAGACCTGTAGAAGTAAATGGAGAGTGTGCATGCTGTTGTCTCGAATCTTCATACTTCTTTTGCTCATTCTCTGGCAACCACTGTTTTCCGGCACAAGCTCTTAAATTGAATTCTTGCCAAAGTAGTTTGTCCTTAAAGGAGATATGAAGCGTTCCTTTTTTGAAAAATTTTATATCGAAAAAAGTACTAGTTGTTTCGTTGTCAAAACTACCAGCAGCTACGTTACCTAACCTATCAATATGATGTGTTAAAGCACTTTCAATAGTAAAACAACTTTCAAATGGTATCCCCGATAAATAACACATTACACGATCTATATCATGGAATTGATTCTTTCTATTCCAATCAATAGAGAATTTATCGCCATACTTTCTTAGATCATAGGCATTCATATAACTCCCGTATTTAACTGCATTAGGAAGAATTACTTTTTCATTGACTTTCCATTTATCGTTAGTTTTCCAGCCTTCAACATATACACGATTGTCTTTATGATACTTTGTGAAATGATCGAAAACATCTATAACGGCCGATTCCATGATATTGAAACGGTTATTAAATATCATATCGATAATTTTTGCAACATTATCTTTGTTGAACTCCATTGAAGCCTGTTGGCCTAAGAACTCATTAAAATTTTTTTGAACGGATGAAGTCATGTATTTATCGACATTCGTTTTTGAGAGTACTTTCTTCCATAATTGACTTTTAATTTTGTCACAAAAATTGTTGAAACTCTTATTGTTGTTATCCTTACACAAAGATCCTTTAGCCAATTCAATAATATTATCATACTCTCCAAGTAACCCATCGCTATAAAATCGCAGGGCATCATGTACCCTTAGAAACTCTTTGAAATGGGTTTTCAATGTATCGTATTGGATCATCATATTTTGAATGATGTCATTGGTTGCCACCTTATCCTTAAAAGTATCATCAGAAAGTGATGCACTTTTTGTACGGTCAAAACCATTATCAGAAAATTCAAAATTTAATGACTGTTGATCGCAAGATTTTTCGAGCCAGACAATAGCAATTTCTACGGAACTTTTATGTTCTGCTTGAATGAATTCATCTTTGGATAATTCATAACGTCCATGTTCATCAATGATAGAAAGTAACAACTGTCGTTCCTGTGTATAAGGATTTTTTATGGTTTCAGCATTAAGCAAACAGACAATATTTCCCTGCTCTAATATATCCCAGGCTTTAAGTAAATGCTTAGCACCATGTTCGAAAGGAGGATTCATGACTACAAGATCAAAGAAGTAATCACCCTCATATTCTAGGAAATCATCTGCAATCACTGCATATCCTTTGCCTTGTAGAATGTATTTTAATTCTGGATCAATTTCACAGGTCTTAAGTGTAAGCTTGTTAAAATTTTCTGTGAGATAATCGCAAATATTACCTTTTCCTGCACTGGGCTCTAAAATGGTCATGTCTGAAAAAGTTGAACTTTTCACCTTATCAAGGTAATTATAACGGACGTCATGTTCTTCCATTCGTTTTTTAAAATAGTCAAGATTCTTTTCAACATAAGGAGCTATCATTTTTTGAATCAATTTGTCAGGTGTAGGGTAGAAGGATTTAGAAAACATAGTATTTGGTTTAAAAATTATGCGCTTCGCTTGCCCTGATCTTAATAGCCAAAAAAGAGAAAGCGCGTGAGGGGCGTAGCCAGGGAGATTAAGGTTCAGTCCAGTCAGAAGGGCGGGTATAAAAAAGTGAGCAAGGCTCACGATTTTAAGGGCGTAAGCCGACTTGACAGGTTCTTAATCGGGGCCATCTTTATGGCGATCAGGGCAAAAGTTTCCTTGAGTAGGTGTTGCTCGAAGTAGTATGAACAGGTTAATGGGTGGTATACAATAAGTTAGATGGCCAAGGATTAGAGTAGGCCATGTTCTGCAAAGGAGAAGTAATTGGAGGTTGTTATTATAAAGTTATCGAGAAGGTGTATTTCCATGAGTGAACAAGCTTGTTTTACTTTTTTAATAACCTTTTTATCTTGTTGACTAGGTTGTATGTTACCGGAAGGATGGTTGTGAGCTAGGATTATGGAATTGGCGTTAGTAAGTAATGCAGTTTGAAGGAGCATGCGTATTGAAAGGAGAGATCCGCTGTGTATGCCTTGTGATAATGATGTGATTCCCAGAACATAATTACCTCTCGAGAGCACTAGCATCTTCAATTCTTCCCTGTATTCGATCTGTTGCATGTCCCATGTACTGACGAAAGCATCAAATACATCTTGAGACGAATCAAGTTGAATACGTTCTGAGATAGGTTGTGGGTTGATATAATGAACTTTAATTTGAGGAATGTCCTTGAATTTATTCGGGATGATCATAGTAGTTAAAATTTGTCAAGAAGTCTACGGGGTTGTAGGGCAAGGAGAATCAAAAAATGTAGGCGTAAGAGAAATATTACGAAGTGGGATTTCTTGCGAAACATTTTTTGATATGAAGGGAAGGAGATATTTACAAATGTTTAACGTATACGGAAATGATCAGGGAATAAGAATGAAAGGTGATGTTGACTCTCAAATTAATTTATGACTGCAATTGTCAAACCATGGTCCTGGAGCTCAAGGTGGGAATAGGTCATAAATGCAGACAATTTTAAGGTCCCGGTCCAGGCGGCCGGCAGCTGATCGAAGATAAAATGCTGTCATTTTAAACGGATGTACTGCTGAAGCCTGGCGAGATCCGGAAAAGAACTGAGAAAAAAAGTGTGCAAAAGGAAGCTAGGTAGCTTCCCTTATGGTTTTCTTAGGGTTGGAATTAATAACGGTATGATCATATAGACCTCTAATTTCGTCTATAGTAAGTTCATTCTTTGAACGTTTGCGGTAACCTTTAGGTGAAAAATACCACATGGACTTAGACCGGCTGAAGCCACGTTTATAGAACTCTCCAACGTCAATAGATTTGATTTTTGCGGCATTGGGTTTGGTATTACCTCCAATCCATAACCAGGACCCACAAACCTCGATAGTAATATCTGTAATTTGCATGAGTTGATTAAGAATATCAGAGAATAACGCGGCATTCCAATCGTTAAATTCGTTTTCGTATTTTTTGGTCCCTGGACGAAAAGCTTTGAACTGATTGCCAATCTCAACGAATGTTTCATGATCACCTCCCTTATTAGGGTGATGTTGCTTGGCTAACTTGTAGTAGGTCTTACGGGCTTCATCAAGGGTGGTGCAATCTTTAAAAAAATTAGGTCTACTCATTATCATTAATGGTTTGGTTAAACATGATATGAGACAATAGGAAAGCGTAGATAAGATAAATCCATTAGGAAGCTCGTAGAGACCCTTATGGATTTAATGTTAGAGCTTTATCTTGGTCGATTATCTGGAATAAACCAAACAGAAAGGGATATGAATGATAGACTTAATTTTATTGTTTGATACGAACGAAGATGAGATAATTGGAATACCTATCAATGTTATCAGGAGAGGACCGGTCAAAGTTAGGTGTAGAAGAGCGTTGTATTAAATTGGTTTGAATGCTTTGTTGTAATGTCCATCCGAACGAGGCCATATAATTGAGTACATCATTCAAGTAATTAAATTGGAGTTTTGAGTTAGGTTCAGAGGAAGTTGTTGAGAAAAGGATATCAGAACGGCCGTCTGGCATGCGAAGGATAGGGCTCGGGTAGTTACTGTTGATTTTTGTATAAATGATCTTGTGGTTATGATAATAAGCCATATAGTTAACAGTAGCGTATTCATGAATTGTCACATTTTGCCCAAGTGATGCGAAGGGAAGGATGATAGTTAAGCTAATCCAAAGTGATGTAGAGTAAAGAGAATGCTTCATGAGATTTTTACTATAGGGAATTCAGAGTATAAGCCTTTAAGTTTAGAATTTTCGAATTTTAACTTGTAGTGCTGTCCGGCACATGAAAAACATACGGTTTGATTGGTGTCTCTGTCTAAAAAACCGTGATAAACGTTTGAGTTTGGTTTTTTTTCAAGATCTAATTTACAATAGTAACAAATCATAAAGTTAGTGAAGGTAGGCTCATAAGAGCCCACCAATTTAAGTGAATGAATGCTATTTCTCTTCAAATAATTTAAAACCGATACCGAGCTTTATATGCTGTTTGTATCCTTTAAATGATGTACCTAAATTTTCTTCGAAGGCATTTTGTAAATCGTGTTGGTATTGCGTATAGAACAAAAATTTACCTGATGTATACGAAACAGTGGCTAACCCGGCTATGGTAACCTGTGTAAATTGATCTTTGAAATCACCTTCAGGAATACCATCAGGAGCGTTTACATTACTTCTAACATTAACAGATGGTCCGATGTAAATTCTGAAGTTATCAAACAGAGTATAGCCGACCTGTAGAGGTAGGGTAACGAAGTTTAATTCGTTATCGTCATCTCCTATTTGACCGTATTGTAACCCGGTTAGAAATCTCGTTTTTTGCCCAATTGGATTGTCAATGAGAACTCCTCCATGCCAAGTATATCGTAGATCTGAATCTGATACATCTTCTCCTGTAAAGTTGGTAGCCGTACCTCCGAGGTTGATATAAATGGAAGAACCTTGTTGAGCATAACTAAAAGTGAGAAGGACAGAAAAAATAAGTAGTAGACTAAAATGTTTCATGATATTGAATTTGGTTAAAAAGAAATTTGAATTAAAAATTAAGATTAATCGAATATAGAAATTAAAATAAGAACGTCCTAATATTAGGACATTTATTTTATTCTATTCCTTCCGGCAAATCGGTTAAAAAGGAAATGACTAGGGTACGATATTTTTTTGGCACTTTCCGATTTGAGGTTTTTACCTTTTGTAAAGTAGAAGAGGGTAAACCGAGCTGAACTTCTATTTCCCGAAGGGAATAAAAGGAGCCTTTCGTTTTAATATACTCTTCTAATGTCATGCTGTTTTCTGAAACAGTAAAGATATAAAAAATACAATAATGTCCATATTATAAGACATATGTAATACTTTAAATAATTGGTTAACAGTGATTTAATAAACGTCTATTCAAACGAACCTTTAATATTTATTACCCTCAACAGGTTATAATCCATTTCCTCAAAAAAGATTACTCCCTTAAGGCTAAGTTTATCGGGTAAAAATAATTATTACCATAAACCAAAAGATTATGAAAAAGGTATTCTATTCATTAATGTTAGTATTGACTTTATCGCTAATAGGCGGTTGTGAAACATTTAATGAAGAAATCGAACCCATTGTAAAAACTGATGGTGATGACACTACGGTAGGTGGGCAAGGGGGGGGTCAAAGTGATCCTGATGACCCTGAATAAAAATTATTGCTGAATGTAATATTTTTAGAATATGTTCACTTTTTTAAGTGAACATTTCTTTTTTTATTTAAAAAATATGTTGGGGAGGTTTTCTATTTATTTCGTTTTTGCATTCAATCTATCATTATTTTTACCCATTGCAGGTAAAGGAGGCGCAAATTTTAAGATGCTGTATGATTCAGCAAAGAAATACAAATCCATTGAAATAGGCCTGGTTGCTCTTGATTCAGCTAAAAAAAATGACAATGTAGCTGATATAGCCAAAGCACATTATCTAATTGCTTTCTATCAAAATAAAAAAGCGATGTACTATGGAGCCTTAAATCATTACTTTTCTGCTTTGCACTACTATGGATTAAGTGAAAATTATAATCGCCAAATTTCAACAATGAAGAATATCGCGCTTATATATTCAGTCGGCGGATTTTATAAAAAGTCCATCGAATTTTATCAAGATGCTCTGGCACTAGCTATTGAGATTCGTGATAATGAGCGTGCGGAATCCATCAAATATGTTATGGCCAGATCGTATAGGTTAGATGGCGATATTGCTCAGGCAAAATCCCTGTATATGGAGTTATTGGAACAGCCCGTTCAAATCCGTAATAAAAAGTTGCTTGTAGATATCTGCCTGGAATTGGCATTAATCTCAGGGACATACGAAAAAGATTATTCAAAAGCTGAGGAATATTTGAATAGGTCGGTTGAACTGGAACCAAAAAAAGATCCATACACAATAAGTTACGCAGAGCTCACGCGATATAATGATTTGGCATATTTTAAACTTATGGATGGAGATCTAGTAAGTGCAAAGCAGTTATTAAAAAATGGATTGGCGGCTGTGGATCAAGCAGCTGGTTTTGAGGATCTATTGGTAAAGATGTATGGGAACTTAGCCAAAGTATTAGACAAAGAAGGAAAGATGGACGAATGTGTACTTATGTACGAAGAAGCACTTAAAGTTCGTCCCTACATGAAATTTGATAATAACTATCTGTCAACGGCAAAATTTGTATATGATCATTATAAACAGAATGATGCAATTAAGGCCGATAAATACGCTCAGTTGATGTATGAGTATGGGAAAGCAAAGGATCAATTGCAGGCTGAATTACAAAAAGCGAGTCAGGAATATCAAATTTTAGCTGCGGACTACAAAAGGAAACTTGACTTAAAAATTGCTGAACAAAGGCAGGAGAATATTAGGGAGATTATTATCTACTCAATATTTTTTATCTGTATAGTTAGCAGTACAGTATTCATTTTTTTTGATAAAATTCAAAGAAGAAAAAGGTTTCAAGCTGCACTGAAAGACTTTAGTATCATTCATAATTAGCGTTTAGCTTCATTACCAATAAACTTGTACATCTTCTCATATTTTTTTAAAAGTGCTTGATAATCTTCTGATAGATTCGAATGATCTCTAACAAGCTGATTCAAGTATTCTAGTAATATACGGGCCTCTTGCTGTTCAATGTTTCTATTTGACATGCTAAGCTCTGTTAGCATCTTTACTACTTTCATAATGAAAGTAGGATTAGCTATCGCTTCTGAAAGTGTCCCTACTTCCTTTTGCAAGTTTTCCTTTCGTTCAAAAAAGGCGTTTAAATTAAAATCTTCGAAGGCAGGATGCTGAAGCATTTTTCTAAAATTTTCAACCGTAATGGTATTGTCTGCATCTAAATAACTATTGGCTAAACCTAAAGAGGAGCAAAATGGTTGACGTTTAATCCCTTTGGATTTTAAGAAGAGCTTAATCAAAGCTTTGTCAGAAATAGGTTTATGACACATTTATTATAAAAAAACTATTATAATCGTTTTTTATACTATATTTACTATTAAAATCTGTTTTTTACAAAAGCAGCGAGTTTAAATATAAATGATGATTGTGATATGAATTCTAACGAAGAGCTTTTTTATGAGGATAATGAGGGAGGTGGCTCAAATGTTCATCCGATTAATTCAATACTGTCAGAAAGAGAGAAAATAGAAGTATTGTGTGAGTTTGAAACATTGTTACAAGTGATGCGGAACAATAAGGAAAATGTTGGAAAAGGATTTCATATGCTAATTAATATTATGAATTCTCCGAATTGAGAAGGTAATTAATTTTCTTATAAAGGGGGAATTTCTAAGTAGCACTCAATGTGGAAGAAATATATAAAATGCCCATCATGTCTTAAACCAACAACTCCCACTATATGGGAGTGTAGCGATTGTTCAACTGCCTTCTGTAATGAGTGTGCTACCTATGAAAGTGTTACTAATTTAAAATGTGTTGCTACAAGAAGGTGTCCTACATGCAATAGCAAACGAATCAAGATGGTTGGTTATATATTAAATAAAACAAAATCTCACACCGGGAACATAGTAAGATTAGGTAAACCATTGAAAGAAGCCGTCTAAAATGGATATAAGAAAAAGAGGAATCTGGCTTGAATATTCCAACTAAACCAAATAAATTTTAAACCTCGAGTATCGCAGTAATTTACGATGACTGCAGATCTTCCCCAACTTTACTTACTATGCATAAATGTCTGCATAATTTAGTGAGCGCTGCCGGCCTGGTCCTTTCCGGAAACGGATTAATGCAGACAAAAGAACGTGGCTGCAGTTGGATCCACCAGGTGAAAGGGAAACAAAACGCACACAAAAAGGGGGAATCAATTTGATTCTGAAGATTTATGGCAAATAAAAAAAGGGAATTTACCTTGTTCTTGGAAAATCTACCTAAATATGTTGATTTTCGAAATACTCATTTATTTTGGTCTTCGCTTTATATAATTGTTGGGAAACACTTTGCTTTGACACGTTGAATTTCTCTGCAATTTGACCTACGGTCATTCCTTGTATATGGTACAATTTGAAATACTGTATTGATTTTGGTTCTTCAACCTTTTTTGGACCGTAAGTAAGCAGTCTATGTAATGTAGCTGAAGAAATATTATACGACTTACAAAACTCGACTTGATTAGGAGGGCTGCTTCTTCTTTGAAACTCATTATAATAATCTAAACGCTGCTTGTAAGAATATTTTGTAGCATAGCTGATTTGTTCTTTCTTAGCACCATTTTTAATAAGCAAAGCCATAGTAGCCGGATTGATATTATGTTTAATCGAAAATGCATTTACTGTAAGAGGTCTTTTGTTACTCAGTTGTCTCTTGTACTTATTTAGAAGCTCTTTCTGATAGTTATAAGAGTATCCTAAACGATATTCTTTAGTCTCTTTAACAAATTGTTTCATACTAAAGAGGCTAACCCCTTTTTCCCTTGCAAATTCAGTAATACTAATAGGTCTTTGATATGCATTTAGGATCTGAACTTGTCTTTCATAAGAAATTTGGTTTGTCTTAATCATTTTATAAAGAATGGATTCAATTTGATCCAATTTTCTTTGTTTCTCGGATACATCATATTGTTCAATATCAGCTTCAGTATCTGGATCTGTTTCATCATTGTAGTCAGGTTCAAATTGTAATATTTGTTCATTTATGGAAACATCTCTCGAATTCATTTTGTATTTCGATTTGGAAATACTTCTTAGAATCATGTATACATTCCTGTTATCATCAAGTTGTTGCGCGTATTTCTCAGGTTGGCTGAAAATCATTAAAGAGAATTCCTGAATTAGATCTTCTTCCTCAGAACGGCTCCTAGCAAATTGGTTGATTACTTCATGCACATATTGTAAGGCTTCAGCAAAGTCTTTCTGGAATTTTTCTTGATTATTCATGATTTGATAACGTTTAAATGGAAATTAATTATGGTGCAACCATCGCTTAATGGTAGTGCTTTCCATGGCCACTAAAGGCAAGTTGGAGCCAAAGCAAAGCGGTAAATACGCTCCTGGAAGGAGGAAGATTTATTGGTCTAGATTGTTCCTGTGTGGACGGAAAAAGCGAATTTGCTATATAATTAATAGATTATAGCACATCGAGGGCCACGACCCGAATGTGCACCGTTGGCTAAGTGTTTGAGAACAAAGAGTTCTCATAGTTGATTGCTGAAAAACAAGTTATTAAGTGGTTGCTTAAACCTCACAATGATCAATCAAAAAAAGGGTTTCCCCTTTTTGAATTAGAAGAGACAAATTGCCGTATTTTCTCTTACAATAGATTCGTATATTTTATAGTTAGGTGCTTTAACTATTTCACCATGACGATAACCATCTAAGTCTCTACCATTAGGATTAATTACTTTAACACTAGATTCGAACTTACCTATTTTTAATAATTCACATTTGCAGAAATAATAATCTGCATACTCGTCATAGTTGGCAAAACTAAGAACAGGTCTTTCCGTAAGTTTCGAGATTAGAAACTGTTGAATGATTGTATCAATTTTTGATTGACATTTTAATTTCTCATTCTTGATTTGATTGCTTACTTCTTCAGTAGTCATGGTAATAAAATTAAGTTAAAAATTAATTATGATGCATCGGTCGCTTAACGGCAGTGCTTTCCATGACCACTAAAGGCAAGTTGGAGCCAAAGCAAAGCGGTAAATACGCTCCTGGAAGGAGGAAGATTTATTGGTCTAGCTTGTCCTGTGTGGACGGAAAAAGCGAACTTGCTACATAATTGATTGATAAAGGCACACCGAGGGCCACGAACCAAATGTGCTCCGTTGGCTGAGAGTTTGAGAACAAGGAGTTCTCATGGTTCATTTCTGAAAACAAGTATTATTAAACTATAAATCGGGATCTAGCCTGCGGGCTTTTCTGAGGATAGTATAAAACCAAACTATACATCCTGTTTCCAAAAGCATCAACAAAAACAACAGAATATTACGAGAAGTAGAATTTTCAGCAGTGGCAGCTGTTACTATTGCTCCAAAAATACCCATACCAATAGCGGTCACTATTGCTAATAGTGTAAGCTGCCGGGCTGCGGCATTGCCATTGATATTTTGATGTTCATTGCTCATCCTGATAATAAATACTGCGCATGAAAAAAACGAACAATCAAATGACCTTGAAATCTAAAAAATATCAAAGGACACTTTCTTCCGTGTATCCAAACTTGCCGATTTTAGATAATATGACTTTTTTCTAGAGTAGTAGCTATTAGCCGTTTTAAGTAAATGATGATCATTTTTACCTTTAGATCAATTGCCCGCATCAACTCCTGGATGCGGTTCAGCTGATGAACAACAGCTTGTATCTGATCATTAAAAAAATCTGTGAACTGGAATATTATGTTAGTATTCCATTTCGGAAACCAAATCTTTGCTTTGGGTAAAACGATTATGCGTTGAGTAGGAAGGTATGTTTCTATGCGGGATGAAAAAGCGTATACAGAACAAGACCTTAAGAAGAGCGATTAAGTGCATTAAGCGGCTCTATTACATTCCAGTTCAAAACGAAAGGGAGCAAGACTATAACCAGTATATAGACAGCGTATTGATAGCCCTTGAAGAAGAATTTAATATTGAAATACCTAACTAGATCATGTCTACTACAGATCGTAACCTTAAGACCGGCCGTAGTCCAAATACTCATCGAGGGAGATATCCAGGTCGGGATCGGTAGTCTTGTCCAATTTATACAATAACTCACAGGCACTACGAAAGACCCCGTCATCGATAGGCTTGTTTTCTTTGTCATATTGATATTCGTGATCGATCATCTTCCGTAGACGCTGCAAGCACTCTTTGAGTTGGGCTACTTCGCTCTGTGTAAAGGCTATGGTAAAGTTTTTCATACTATTGGGGATTTGTGAGTAGTTGAACAAACTTTTTGCCAAGACTTTTCCTTGTCCTGGGGATTGGTTAACTTGTAAGGTTTCTTTGGTTTCTGTTTAACATAACATCTGTTATACAAACAGGCTATTTTACGTTTCCTGTGCCTACGGGCGGTTTTTCTTTTTCTACGCCACGCTCGTGGCCTTTAAATGGTACCCTGGCAAGCTGAAATGGTGTCCTACTAAGAGTTTTGCCAATTTGTCAGGCCTGTGGAAAGCGATCCTTTGAGTTCCAAAATACGTGAGTTTATGAAAGAAGAACAAGTATGAATTGATAGACTTCCATTGAAAAACCTAGAGTGGCAAGTATTAATCCAAAAGCACCAAGACCTCTACCTTTTGACCAGTCATCTAAGAAAGCTATAGACTTTCCAATTGAAGCAAAGAAATACTTTCGTAGAGTAAATAAGATGAAAAGAACTTTACACCAAACAGGAAAAGGCAAACCTCCATTATGAAAGGAGAGATACTCTAGGAAAAGGTAAAGAGCTAAGATTTGTAAATCAATCCATCGTTATAACAGTACTTCAATAATTCATGCAAAAGGGTGATAAAAGGTATAATTAATTGGTATAATTAATTAGTTTCACAGCATAACCTTTAATCGAACTTTTATGAAGATAGGATATGCACGAGTTTCTACTCAAGATCAGAAATTAGAAATGCAACTCGAAGCATTAGAAAAGCATGGGTGCGAATTGATTTTTAAAGAGAAAAAAAGTGCAATTAAAGAACGTCCGGAACTTGAGAAAATGATCTCACAATTAAGAGCTGGTGACGAAGTAGTTGTTTGGAAACTTGACCGACTCGGACGATCATTAAGACACCTCGTAAACACTGTAAATAACTTTAAGGAGATGGGCGTTGAATTTATCAGTCTGAATGATAACATTGATACGTCTACATCGCAGGGGAGACTTATGTTTAATCTATTTGCATCTTTTTCTGAATTTGAAAGAGAGCTTATATCAGAGAGAACTAAAGCAGGATTAGAAAATGCTCGTGCTCATGGCAGAAAGGGTGGCCGTAAACCCGGTCTTTCAAAGAAGAGCAAACAAGGAGCTTGGAATGCTCTTTATATGCTTAGAAATAAACCGAACATGTCAGTTCAGGATATTCAGAAAGAGTTAGGGATAAGTAAAGGCACATACTACCGTTGGATTGAATGGGCAGAGAAAGACGAAGAAGAACAGCTTAAGAAGAATAAAAAAAGAAAGGTATAATTAATTAAAATATTTACCGTTTAATAATACTTTTAGTTATATTTGATATATGGATAAAGAGGTAAGAAATGAATTTAACCAGTTCGCCAATGTCATAGGTGAGATCAGAATGGAAACTGCCGAGCTAAAGAAAAATTTAGTTCGCTTGTCTGACGTGGCCGAATCCAATAAGAAGATTATCGACCTTATGCGCAGACCACTTTGGAAAAAGATTTTTGGTATAGACTAATAAAAATATGAATAGGTATGAATTACTAAAAGCTGGATATAAAGAAAAGGGTGAAATAGCGTGTCCAGCCCATGGTGGAGATCATCAAGCTATTCTTTTCGAGCACCCAAAAACTGGTGATACTAAATCCCTTTGCACAGTAGAAGGAGTGGCCACATGAAAGAAATAGAAGATATTAAATCAGAGGTAGAGGCAGCTGTTAATACCTATTTTGAGAGTGAAGCTAAAGCAGTTGAAGAATCTGGTATGTTCGGCAAAATTACCGGTAAACTTAGAGCTTCAAAAGAAATACTCGAAACAGTGGGGCAGCGTTCAATTGATATTTTAAATAAATATCATGAGGACTTAACAGAAGATCAAGTAGAGGACTTACTTTCTTTTACAAGAGAGTTGCTTCCTACCGCTTATAAAAGATGGTTTTTGAATAATTAAGTACTAAAAAGCGAAAAGATATGTCACCAACAGAGTATAGTGTTTTGAAATTAAAGCTTCTCGAATTAGAAACATTAAGACTCGTTTACCCTGAGTTAACTTTCGAACCTGTTCGAGAACAAGATCTTAGCGAGCAAGCTTTAAAAGTATACCAGGAATATCAAAAAGTATTCTCAGAACTAGTTACTTACGAAATGGAAAATCAACATAATGGGGTTATTCCAGAAGGGAAATATTATCATTCGGAATATGATTTTATGCATTCAATATTTGATAGAGTGAGACATATAGTAAGAATTCGCTATCAAAATCAAATGTCTAATTAATTGAATTGATATGCAAAAATCGCTATTCCCCATACTAAACGAATATCAAGCTGTGTACTGCAAAAAATGGTATAACAGTCAACCCATTGTCAAAGTAGTACAATTGTGTGAGAATAATATTTGTAAGGTGTTTGACCCAGTAGGGGATTTAGAGAGATTATCTATTACAGGGTATTGGTTATCAAATCCAGATATTATCAGCGTTGACGAATATAATTCACTTAGAAATCAAGGAATCTATTTTGATTTTGATAGAACACCTGAAATACTGATTGAAAAGCAAGATGGTAGAACAGCATGGTCAAAGTCAAATAATAAAGTATACTAAAACGAAGAGTATGACTGAACTAGAAACATTGAAAAAGCAAATAAAGAATTGGTCAGGTTTTGAATTAGAGGGTTCCTCGGAAGAAGAGTTGATTAACCAAATTGAGAATATTGCTTATGATATGGAAATGCTAATTGATGCTGAAAAGGCTCAGTTCATTTCTAAAGTGAAAGAATTGTTTATTACAGCAAAAGTCTAACCAAACGGGAGTAATCTATGAAGTCACTTTCTGAACAAAATAAGATGTACAGGAATCTAATAAAAAATCAAATTAGTATTCAATCCAAATACTATTTTAAAGAATTCCCTGATGAATTGTTTGTAGATATTTTACAATACCTACATGATGATATGGACTTTGAGGTCAATCCAAGAGACTTAGAAACAATTTTAATTAGAAATCCAATGACTTATTCATTATTAGTCAAAGGAGGATTAGGAGAAATTGAACAAGAAAAATTAATAGATTCAATTTCATTGTTTTATTTAGGTCTTGATTCTCCTGATTCGCAAGAAATAGAAGAGTTTAAGAATTTTTCTTCTGATCTAAAAGAAGCTATAGCGGTAAGAAATAGCGATACAAAATCTAACTAAACTGATATTTATGTCACTACAATTTTCAATCAAGTTTTGGGCACATGGTGAGAATTCTAATGATTTTGAAAAGATAAAATCAGAGCAATTTCAATGGGAACACTTAGAAAATCAGAAATTTTATGATGACATTTTCCTAGAAAATTTTTTAGATGAGTATACGGCTAACTTTTCAAATAATCCTTCTTTAAAAGAGATCGTCATTAGCGGAGCTGCTAACTATAAATCCGATAGTGCCACAATTGCTGCTCTTTCTCATACTTTAACCCGTCTCAATGAAAGAGGTAATGAAGTAGCTCACATATTCGGTTATCTCTCCAAGAAAGAGGGAAATAGGATTGTGTACACCTATCTAGGTAATCAAGTATAATAAAACGAACGCTATGAAAGAATTAACATCAGAGGAAGTTACTCAATTGGATCGAATAGAACAGGTTCAAAATCGGATGGTAGATATTAAGGTCAAGCTGGCTCTTGAAGGGATAGATGATATGAACACGATCAGATCTGACC